>JAVJTD010000090.1:0-4870 GCA_040219065.1 Planctomycetota bacterium | reverse complement strand
GCCGGCAAGACGACGCTGGTGAAGATCCGCCTCGCCGCCGTCGTTCCCGAAGGCACTCCCAGGATCGCCGTCTCGCCGGTCGTCGGCCGGACGATGTCGAGGAGGATCTTCACCAGCGTCGTCTTGCCGGCGCCGTTCTGGCCGAGCAAGCCGTAGATCTCTCCCGGTGCGATCTGGAGGTCCATCTGTCGAAGCGCTTGCACGCCTCGGGTGCCCTTGCCGTAGACCTTCGATACGCCGCGAACCGAGATCGCGGAGCTGGTTCCCGTGGTCACGGAGCAATCCTCCCCGATGTCTGGACTCTCACCGGGGAAGTGCGTCGCGCGCGCGAACCGCCGAAGCTTCCCCGATGTGGGCCCTTCGTCTTACCGAAACCCGACAGCCGACGCACCTGCTGTTTCGAGCGGACCTTTGCCGAAGCCACCAGAGCCCGAGCGGCGTCGCGGCGAGTGGGTCGAGGGCTCGCCTGCCAGCGCGTCGCAGCCGTCCGTTTCAGTGAGGAATCGAGGGACGAGGACGTGAGCGTCACGATGCACACTCGAGAGCGTTCTATCGCGTGCTCTGTCGGGCGAGCGGTCTCGTTCCCTACTGACGGTTCACCGTTCATCGCGTCTGCCGTGCATTGCATCAGCTCCCGCAGCGGGTCCCCATTGCAAGGGACCCGTGCGGTCTCAGATCGTCAAAAGGGACCCGTGCGGGCTCGTTGCCCGATCGGCGTGAAGGCGATCTGGTCGAAGAGGCGGCGCCACATGCGCAGCTTGAGGAAGGGGCGGAGGAAGTCACCGGCCGTCTCGAACTCGCCGTCGAGGACGGCCCAGGCGAAGCCTTCGACGAGGTCGGGGAGTACCTGGCCGCCTTCGTCGGCGAGGGTCCTGGCGTGGTGGAGGCTCTCGGCGCCTTCGGCTTCGCGGCCGGCAAAGAGGTGGCAGATGCCGAGGTAACCCACCGTCGCGGGGTCGCGGCGATCGAGATCTCGCGAGCGACGAAGCTTGCGAGACGCCGCAGCCTGGCTGCCCAGGAAGAGCTGGGCGACGCCGAGGTCGCGTAGCCACTCTGCGTCGGGGCCGTTCAGGTCGATGTACGCGCGGCAGACTCGCTCCAGGTGACCGTACTCCCCACTGCTCAGGAGACGGCTTCTGAGCGAGGTTATGGACTCGAGGAAGTCCCCGGCATCCGGGTCGATATGGAAGCGGCGGAGGGTTTTGGTGGCCTTCCGATTCAGAAGAGCTAGCATCTCGGACTCCGAGCTCATTGCGAGTTATCTTCGAGTTGTCCTGTGTTCATTCAGGCTGGAGCCGAGGTGTCGGCTCGAAGACGCCTTCGGCAGGATGGGCGCGCGGATTTGAATTGGCGCTCGGTTCCGGGCTCACTGTTCGCAAAGATCTCCCATGGCCCCCCAACCTGAAGCCGAAGAAGCGACGCAGCCTGCCGAATCGGCGAAGCGCTCCAAGGAGCGAGTCGCGTGGCCGCAGGCGACCCAACTGTTCCGAAGGCTGTGGCCCGAGCTGCGCCCCGAGCTTCGCCCTGCGATCTGGGCGGCCGCCCTGGCCCTCGTCGGCATCCCCACCTCAGTCGCCTCGCCGTTCCTGACGAAGTACCTCTTCGACGACGTTCTGCCGAACGGAGATGTCTCGGGCATCCTGCGTGTCGGCGGTGCGATGGTCGGGCTGACGCTCGTCGGTGGCCTGCTCGGTTACGTTCAAGCTCGTATCGCCATCGGGATTCGCGCGCGCGTGCGTCATCGCCTGACCTGGCGATTGTTCAGCCATGTCCTGCATCTGCCATTGCGTTACTTCCACGGCACCGAGACCGGATACCTGATGTCCCGGATCCGGGACGACGTGAACGGCCTCGACGCGATCATGGTCGACGCGCTGCTGCGTGCGGTGGTCGACATCCTGCGCGCGGCGGTGTTCCTGGGGCTCTTGTTCTTCGTCGACGTCGGCCTCGCGCTGTCGGGAGCGCTCCTGCTCGGCATCATCCTGGGGCTGGTGTTCGCCGTGTCCCCGGCCCTGCGGCGCCGCAGCGAGGTCGCGCGGGAGACCGACGCGAAGAGCAGCGCGTCCTTGCACGAGGCCATCGCTGGATTGACCTCGATCCGGACGGCTGCCCGCGAAGGTGCCGAGCGGCGACGCTTTCTCGGCTCGGTGCGCGGGGCCTTGCGGGCACGCGTCGATCGCGATGTTTTGGGGGCGTTGACCAGCACGACGTTCAGCCTGGTCGCCAGCCTCGGACTCTATGTCATCTTGGCCGTCGGAGCCTATCGGATCGCCGAAGGGGAGTCCTCGATCGGCGGGCTGATGGCCTTCCTGATGTTCCTCATGCAGCTCATGAGCGCGGCGGGAAGCGTCTTCGGATTGGTGCCCGCGATCCAGCAATCCTTGGCCGCACTCCAGCGACTGTTCCGACTGTTCGACGAGGACATCGAGCCTTCCGGGTCGGGGAGAGCAGCGGGCGAGCTGCGCGGAGCTTGGCGCTTCAGAGGTGTCTCGTTCCGCTACGAAGAGGACGGTCCTTGGGCCTTGAGGGAGATCGACTTCGAGGTGCAGCCCGGTGAGCTGATCGCGCTGGTCGGACGAAGCGGATCCGGCAAGACGACGCTCGTTCACCTGCTGCCTCGTCTGTTCACGCCGCAAGAAGGACGCATTGAGCTGGACGGGCGTGGGTTGAATGAGCTGTCGCTCGCTTGGCTACGCAGCCAGATCGGTGTCGTTCCACAAGACGTCTTCCTGTTCGATCGCACCGTTCGGGAGAACCTTGCCTACTCGAAGCCCGACGCGAGTGAGCTCGAGATCGTCGAGGCGGCGCGCAAGGCGCACGCGCTGGAGTTCGTGGAGCGGTTACCCAAAGGGATGGACACGCGCATCGGTGAGAGAGGCGTGCGTCTCTCCGGTGGCGAGAAGCAACGGCTGGCGATCGCGAGAGAGCTGCTTCGTGATCCGCCGGTGCTCATCTTCGACGAGGCGACCGCGAACCTCGACGCCGAGAGCGAAGCGCTCCTGCGAGATGCCATGGAGCAGCTCCGCCGCGGCCGGACTTGCTTCGTCATCGCCCATCGCCTGTCCACGATTCGAGCCGCTGACCGCATCCTGGTATTGAACGAAGGTCGGCTGGTCGAGTCCGGATCTCACCGAGAGCTCCTGGCAAAGGGCGGAATCTACAGCGAGCTGCATGCGCTGCAATTCGACGAGACACCGCAGCCGTCGAAGAGCCACAGCCCGCGCGCGGCCGACGGAGAGGCGTCGCCGAGCTAGCGAGCTAGCGGCGACCGTCTCGACGTTGCCGTGCTCTCGGACGACCGCTACCGAGCACAGCCGTCAACGCTTCCGATCGACGCTGGGGAAGCGGTTCTTCAGGATCGTCGTCCACTCCTCGTCTTCCAGCGGCAAGGACTCCTTCATCGCTTCGATCGACTCGAACGGGTCGAAGACCGGGTAGTCACTGGCAAAGAGGATCCGATCGAATCCGGCTTCTCGAAGGTCCTTGGCGAGCTGTTGACCCTGCTCCTCGGTCGACGGCGGCACGCCTTCGGACTCCCGCTCGAGCCAGACGGCGGAGACGTCCAAGAAAAATCCGGGTCGTGGACGACCGGCCTCTTTTTCCGCTTTCAGCCATTTCGTGATCGTGCGGAACACCGAGCGAGTCCAGTCGCCATAGCCGCCACTGCCACCCAAGTGCGCGATGCTCACCTCGAGCGCAGGACAGGGCGCGAGGACCTTCTCGAGGAAGTGCTCGACATCGCTCGTCTCCAAGCCTCTTCGCTGCGGATCGAGGTGGATGAGCAGCGCCACCCTCTCGGCCTCCGCCCAGGAGGCGATCGCGGCCAGCTTCGCGAGCTGCTCCTCGTCGCGCAGATCGGCTCCGGCGCTCGCCAGGTGCAGCTTCACGCCGCGCACCTGCCACTCCTCGCGGCAACGGCGAATCTCCTTCCACGCATAGGGACGAAGGAAGTCCACCGAGCAGAACGCGATCGTCTCACCCGGCGTCTTCCTCGCCTCGCGGGCACAGTGGTCGTTCTCGTTCCGGACCCTCGCCCACTCACCTTCTTCGTCGAGCGAGAGCGCGCCCCGTAGCTCGGCGCTCCCGTAGAAGTGAGCCATCGGAATGATCAGCGCGTGCTCGAGCGCCGGGCGGTCGCTCGCTGGTGCGAGCAGGTCGGCCATCGACGAGTAAGCCGAGGCTTCTTTCGAGAAAGTCGCCCCGAGCGTCTTCCAGTCCGCAACGAGCTGCGGGCTCAGCAGATGCACGTGGTGGTCGGCGATCGTCGTTTGGACCGGAGCGTCCGCGGGAGAACGCTCCTGAGTGTGAGCGCCGAGCAAGATCCAGAGAGGCCAGAGCCGGCGAAGAGCGCGCATGGTACGAATTCCAACTGGCGTGGGCAGGCCGCCCACAAGCTACGACATGAAGCGCTCGGCCGCGAGCATCGGAGTGCGCCGATTGGTCCGCGTGGTCCGATCGCACCCGGCACGATTGGTCCGCGTCCGCTTAACTCCGTTGGAGTGCCCAAGTCGAGCGAGTCAAAGACCGAGTCTGTCGGCGAGGGCTCTGCGCAAGCGAGCTTGGGCCGGGGCGGCCGCGCGACGACAGCGCACTCCGAGTGGCCCCTTGCTCTGCGCCTCCCAATTCGATCGGTGGCACCGGCGAGGAAGCAGCTCCCCGCTCAGCAGCCGCTCCCCGTTTCGGTCGCGCGGGCTCTGTTTTCGGTCGCGTGGGCCCTAGTTTCAGATCAGCGGCGCCCCCGGCGGAGGACCGGCGGAGCATACAGTGGTGAAACTGGGCCTGAGGGCGTGGGCGATGGAGTGCCCAAGTCGAGCGAGTCAAAGACCGAGTCTGTCGGCGAGGGCTCTGCTCGAGCGAGCTTGGGCCGGGG
>JAVJTD010000089.1:0-36340 GCA_040219065.1 Planctomycetota bacterium | reverse complement strand
TCATCGGCTCGATGGTGAAGCACGTGCCCGGCTCGATGATCTGGTTGGCTTGCCTACGGTCGGGATAGTGCGGGACGCCGGGCTCTTGGTGGAACTTGCGGCCGATTCCGTGACCTTGGTAGTCGCGGACGACCGAGTAGCCCATCGGCTCGGCGTGACCGACGATCGCGCGGCCGATCTCGATGATCGCTCCGTAAGGGCGGATCGCCTCGATGCCGAGATGCAGCGCGTCGAAGGTGCACTGCGTCAGGCGGCGCGCTTCTTCGGAAGCCTCACCGACCAGGAACGTCTCGGACTGATCGCCGTGCCAGCCCTCGACGATCGTCGTGAGGTCGAGGTTGACGATGTCGCCGTCACGCAGCTCGGTCGGATCGGGGATGCCGTGACAGACGACCTCGTTGACGCTCGTGCAAAGGCTCTTGGGGAAGCCGTGGTACCCGAGAGTCGCCGGCGTGTGACCATGATCGAGGGTGTACTCGTGCACCATCCGATCGATCTCGTCGAGACGGATGCCGGGAGCGACGTGGGGACGGATGAAGTCCATGAGCTGCGCGTTGAAGCGGCCGGCGGCGCGCATCTGGTCTCGCTCTTCGGCGGACAGGATCAGCGGGTTGGCGCGGATCGTTCGGAGCGGCGGTGCGAGCTGCGCCGACGTTCCACCCGAGTTGTCCATCCCCATGTGACAGCGCTTGTACTTCTTGCCGCTGCCGCAATGGCACGGGTCGTTGCGTCCCGGCCGCTGATTCATTCCTCGCTCCGTTTCGGCTTCAGTCGTGGGAAGGCGCTCTTATAATCGCGACTCGACATTATGCCAAGAGAGGTGGGGGGCGTCTCCCTCACCGCTCGAGCGCGCCCATCCGCAGGAGCTTCGGCGTGACGCATTCGCCCGAGGACGTGATCGCCGCACCGATTCCCGTCGACGAGGATCGGCCCACCGCCGCGCCGTGGATCCTGGCGCTCCTCTTGTTTTCGGGCGCTGCCGCGCTCACCTGGAGCAGCCTTTCGGTCCCCGAGACCAGGCCAGCGTCCGACACCGGCGCCTTCTCCGCCGAGCGCGCGCTCTCGCTCCACCGCGAGATCCTCGGGGACCAGCCCAGGCCCCTGGGCAGCGAAGAGAACGCCGCGGTCCGGCAGCGCATGCTCGATCATCTCCAGAGCCTGGGATACGAGCCGCAGACGCAGACCGCTCTCGTCGCCTCACCGGGCAGTGCCGCGGTCGTGCACAACGTCATCGCAAAGCTCGAGGGCGAGGATCCTGGTGCCGGCGCGGTCCTGCTCGTCGCTCACCACGACTCGGTGGGGGCCGGGCCAGGTGCCTCCGATGATGGCGCGGGCACGGTGACGCTGCTCGACATCGCGCAGGTCTTGAAGGCCGGTCCAAAGCACCGGCGCAGCGTGATCTTCCTCTGGACCGACGGCGAGGAGGTCGGGCTGTTCGGAGCCCGGGCGTTCGCCGAGCAGCATCCTTGGGCGAAGAGCGTCTTCCGGGTCATCAACCTCGAAGCCCGTGGCTCGAGCGGCCCCGTACGCCTGTTCGAGACCGGACCTTCGAATCTCGCATCGATGCGACGCTTCGCACGCGCCATCGAGCGACCGAGCACGACCTCGATGGCGAGCGTCATCTACGAGCAGATGCCCAATGACACCGACTTCAGCGTGTTCCGGCGTGCGGGTCTGACGGGCTACAACCTCGCCTTCATCGGCGGTGTCGAGGACTACCACGCCTCCACCGACACCCTGGAGAACCTCGACCCCGGCAGCCTGCAGCATCTCGGCGATCAGGCGCTGGCGCTGGTGCGCGCGACGGCGGACGCCCCGGACGAGGAGGCTTCCGGCGAGGCGACCTGGTTCGACGTGGGGAGCCGGTTCTTGTTCGTCTGGGATGTCGAGCGCGACCTGTGGATCTTGGGCGGCGGCCTCGTGCTGCTCGTCCTGATCCTCCTCGCCTTGATCGTGAAGCGCGGCGCGACTTTCGGCTCGGTCATCGCCGGCATCGCGACGACGCTGCTCCTCCTCCTCGCCGGCTTCCTCGCCGGGCAGGCCCTCGAATGGGCGCTGCGGTGGATGGCCGCGCCCTCGAGCCCCGAGGAGGCGATTCTCCCGCGCAGCCCGTGGGCTCCGTGGACCGTGGGCTTCGCGGTGGCCGTGCTGCTCACGATGTCGCTCGGGCGACGGGTATCGCCCTGGGGTCTCTGGCTAGGAACGTGGCTGACGTGGCTGGCCGGCGGCGCGGCCTTGCACTTCACGCTGGCGCCGGGAGCGTATCCGCTGCTCGTTCCCGCGGGGATCGCGGCATTCATCGGGCTCTTCGGCTTCGGCTGGGCGAAGCCTCATTCGGGCCTGCTCCTCGCCATCGCGGCCGCCTTGCCGGCCGGTGCGGCAGCGGTCCTCTGGATGCCGCTCCTGCAGGGTGTGTTCGAAGGCCTGGGCACGGACATGCTGTGGATCCATGTATTGCTCGCCTCACTCCTGGCGACTCCGCTCATCCCGGCGATCGCCGCCTCGGGCTGGATCAGCCGAGTCTTCCTCGGAGGAGCGGTGACGATCGCGGCCGCGACGTGCGTGGCGATCACCGTCTTGGGACCGACCTTCTCGAATCAGCATCCGCCGCGCATCGGGTTGGGGTACGACGCCAATCTCGATAGCGGCACGGGCCGGTGGCTGGTGGTGTTGACGCAAGGGCAGCTCCCCGATCGCCTCAGGAATGTCGGGCCGTTCGAGGGGGAAGGAGGACGGCCGTATCCCTGGTCGCCGCCGAGCCAACGCGCTTGGCAGGCATTCGCTCAGGTGGAGGACTTCGCCGGACCTGAGCTCGAGATCCTGAAGAGGACGCCGTCGGAAGGGAGACTCGAGGTCCGCGCCAGGGTCCGCTCTCTGAGAGGCGCGAGCCACCTCGAGATCTACGCGCCGCCATCCTCGCCCATCCAGTCCGTGCGGGTCGTCGACGCCGGCGGTCTCTCGGGGCCGGCATTACCTCCGCCGTTCATTCCCGTCAGCCAATGGCAAAGGTTCCGGTTGTTTGCGCTGCCGCCCGAAGGCGCCGAGTTGGAGATCGTCTTCGCCTCGACCGAGCCCGAGCCGCTTCATCTCCTGGACCGCACCGCTGGCCTTCCCGAAGCCGGACAACTCTTGATCGAGGAGAGGGACCGAAGTTCGGAGCCCTCTCGCTGGGGCGATGGAACCTGGGTGATTCGCAAGTGGTCCCTGAAGTGAACCTTCCCCGGACGGGGCGTGGACCGGTCGTTGCGCTCGCGGCTCACCGACTAATCGTTGAGAGCGTCGCGAAGGATCCGGTCGACGAGGCGATCGAGGCTGACCTGAGATGCGAGGGCCCGGTCTCGGAGCTGCGCAGCGACGTCTGCTGAGAGCCGCACGGCTTGCGGGACGGGGTCTTCCTCAGCGCTCGCCGCATCCTCTCCAACGGCGTAGCTCCAGTCGGGTTGCTTGCGATACATCGACTCGTCGACGAGGAAGACGTGGCGCACCGGGTCGTAGTCCAGGAGCGCCGGGAATGGGAAAGGATCGACGGGCGGCTCGGGCTTTTGGAGCTGGTTGTCGAATTGGTCGCGGAACCGGGAGATCAGGCTCGGGATGACCAACGATCCTTGCACCGGGAGATAGCAACGATTGCCTTGAGGAGCCGAGCGGGCCCCGTAAAGGGCACGACCGATGTCGTCCTCGGTCGCCAGGCTCGGATCGAAGAGCTCGTCGATCGCACTCGAAGCGAGGCGCAGGCCGTGCGTGCATGCGCTGCACTGGTTGCAGGACTCGACGTAGAGAAACCGGGCGACGTCTCGCGTCACCTGCGGGATGCTGCGGCCACCGCCGACCACGATGAACCCGGCCGAGCCGAGGCCCGAGCCCGCGAGTGCCAGCGATCCGAAGTCGGCGGGTGTGTCGAGCTTGTCAGGGACGATCACGGCTTGGCTGACGCCGGAGAGCACGGCCTGAATGTCGCCCCGGCTAGGGCCGCGCGCCTGGACCTCGAGGATCTCCCGAAGCGGAGTGCCAGCCTCCACCTCGTAAACACCGGGCCTGACGACATCGCCGCAGACGGTGGCGAGGATGGTGCCAGGGGTGTCCTCGGTACCGAGCTTCCGAAAGCCGTCGGCGCCATGGCGAGCGATGCTCGCCGCGTGCGAGAAGGTCTCCACATTGTTCATCAAGGCCGGGTTCGGCGAGAGGGGCGTGGCGTTCAATCCATATTCGTAGGGGGGATACTCGGCCTCGCGCGGCAATGGGACGCCGTCGTCGATGAAGCGGAGCATCGCCTTCTCCTCGCCGAAGAGATACTCCTTGGGGCCCGCCACGATCTGCACCTCGGACCAAGGCTCTCTCGAAGAGCGCATCTCCTCGATCGCTTCCTCGAGCCTTCGGATCTCGGTCTCGAAGATCGCTTTGATACCGATGAGGATCGAGCCGGCCTCGATCGCGTGGGCGGCGATCTGCAGCCCTTCCAGGCAAGCGTAGGGATTGTGCCGGAGCAGCCAACGGTCCTTGAATGTGCCGGGCTCACCCTCGGCGGCGTTGCAGACGACCGAGCGCTCTCGACAGGGATGCTGCGCCAAGGTTCGCCACTTCAAACCGGTCGGAAAACCGGCGCCTCCCCGTCCTCTCAGGCCCGATCGACCGAGCTCCTCGAGGATGGCTCGAGGGGCCCGCTGGGCGAGCCAAGCGCCGATGGGCTCGCCGCCGTGATGGTCGAGGTATTCGCGATAACTGCGAAAAGGCTGGTCGGGGAGGAGATGGTACTTGGACATGGGAGCTCCCGAGAGGGTTCGGTCGATGGCCCGAGCGCCGAAGCTAGTCGAGAGCACGCCAGAGAGCAAGATCGACGGGACGGGCTCGGGTCCAGTCACGAGCGCCGCCACCGCGGGAGATTCGGTCCGCCAGGCCAAGGGTCGGCGCGTTGCTGGCCTCCAGGCGTTCAGGTATGATCCGCCCTCTTGTCGATCGGGTAGGTGGATCGACGTTCGCTCTCTCGGCTGGATCCTCCGGCGCTGCGTGCCCGGCGGCCCGCCAGGTCTGCTTGCTTGGATCGAAAACGCATCATGGGACTCTTCGACATCTTCAAGAAGAAGCCGGCCCCGGCGCCGACTCGTCCTCGCCCACTTCCTCGTCCCGCCCAGCAACGGCCGGATCCCAAGGGCAAGAACAACTACGTCGTCATCACGTTGGACTCGTGCCGCTACGACTCCTTCATGGAGGCGAAGCCCGAGCTCATCGCCAAGCCCTACGGGGGCCTCGAGAAGATCGAGAAGCGCTACAGCTACGCGTCCTGGACAGCCCCCAGCCACTACAACCTGCTGATGGGGCTGCTGCCGCACACGAGCCCGCCCAACGTGTATGCGTCGGAGTATTACAAGGAAGACTTCGTCCGGTACAACCAGCGCCTGGGCGCCAAGTCGATCGAGTTCGCCAGCCTCGTTCCCAGCCTGTGGCTGCCGACGTTCCTCAAGACCAAGATGGGTTACCAGACCCACGCGATGGTCTCTCTGCCCGTGCTCAACAGCTTGACGCCGGTCAATAGAGACTTCGACAGCTTCGAGCTGATGGACCATCACAACGACATGCAGAAGATGCTCGACAAGATGGAAGCGGGGAAGATCTTCTCCGACGAGCGTCCCAGCTTCGTGATGATGAACGTCGGCGAGACGCACTATCCGTACTCGCTTCCGGGTGACGATCCGAACGATCTGCCGCGCATCTCGGGCGTCCACGGCGTCTTCAAGAAGCTCGACCAGCACGTCGACGAAGAAGGCCAGCTCAAGAAGGAAGCGGCTCCCGAGTTCTTCCGGCAGGACCAGATGGAGTACCTCTACGGCCAGCAGGTCCGCGCGGTGAAGTACCTCAACGACAAGGTCTTTCCTCGCCTCTTCGACCTCGTGCCCGAGAACACCTGGCTGGTCGTGACCGCCGACCACGGCGAGCTCTTCGGCGAAGCCGGCTACTTCGGTCACGGCCCGATCATGCACGACAAGGTGCACGAGGTCCCGTACATCGAAGGCAAGATCCGGTAACGTCGTGTCTGGGTGTCTTGGTGCCGTGGTGACTTGGTGCCGTGGTGAACTGACACCCGGATGGTCTTCACGCGATCATCGGGTCACTTGATGACGTGGACACCCAAGCACCCGAACAACTGAGCCACCCAAGCACCCGACAGCCGACACGGAGACCCAGCTGAAGCCGGCGGAACTTGGCATCACCGTGCCACGGAGCTTTGGATGTGAGGACTTTGTCCTCGCCGAGGCGCCAGGCGGGAGGGCACGGAGACCGGCTGAAGCCGGCGGTCCGATCACCCGATCACCCAAGCACCCAAGCACCCAAGCACCCAAGCACCCAAGCACCCAAGCACCCAGCCAGTCCCCCCGCCTTGCGACGCTCCCTCGTCATACGTAGAGTGGAGTGCCCCTGCCAGGGCATTGGTCACTCTGAACCAGAATGAGAGGGAAGCGCCCATGTGCCGTCATTCGGGCACCGTGAGACGGTGGATCCTGTTGGCTATTTGCTGTGTCGTCGCCGGAATCGCCAACGGCGAGGATGGTGTCGATCACATCAGCGCCGTCCGCACGGCTCTCGAGAAGGACGACGCTCCTGGCGCTTTGCAGACGGCCCGGCTAGGGCTCGAGTACTTGCCCGACAGCGTCGAGCTCCTCGAGCTCGCGTCCCAGGCGGCTGAGAAGTCGGGTGAGAAGGACACGGCGCTCTGGTACACCCAGCTCGCCTTGGACCTCCTTCTCTCGCAGGAGGAGACGAAGGAGACCGAGGACGCCGTGCAGCGGCTGACCAAGCGCGCTGCCGATCTCGATCCTCACGACGACAAGGTCGCTGAGATCATCGACGGCTATGCCGAAGAGCTGATCTCGGTGGCCGATGGCGCGCAACGACGAAAGCTCTACGCCAATGCCGTCGATCTGTACTTGAGGTGCGAGAGCTCCAGCTTGGCTCGCAAGGCCTCCGAGAAGCTGGACCGCTTCTACGGCAACAAGAAGGCCGTCGAGATCCTCTTGGCCTCCGGCATCGATGTCCCTGTTCGCGACGCCGAGCGCATCTCGCCCGAGCGCCTCGCGAGCATGGACGCCAAGCACGCCGCGTGGGAGCGCGCCTACGAGTTCAAGGGGCCCAACTACACCATCCGGACCGACATGGGTTACGAGATGGGCACCGACATCTTGCAGGCGATGGAGCAGATCCAGAACTTCTATCGCAAGGTCTTCGGCAAGAAGCCGGGCCAGCGCTGCAACATCAGCGTCTACCGGACGCGCGCCGAGTTCGACGAGCACGAGGGCGAGCGCTCACCGAGCATCAAGGGCTTCTTCCGTCCGGGCCAGAACTACGTGGCGACCTACGACCCCGTCTCGGACGGTCTTCCACAGAGCTTCCTCTGGTCGACGCTGTTCCATGAGGCTTCTCACCAGTTCACCGAGCGCGTCTCGACGGGCACGATCCCGGCTTGGCTGAACGAAGGCACGGCGTCCTACTTCGAGGGCGCGCGCCTCATGCCGGGCGGCGTCGTCGAGACGAACCTCATCCCCGACACGCGCCTCCGCGGGCTTCGGTTCGTCCTCGAGGAAGGCAGCCCGACCCTGAAGGATGTCGTCTCGTTCTTCCGCGACGGCTCCTATCCCGGCTCCTACTACCCGGTCGGGTGGGGCCTGGTCTACTTCCTGCAGAACTACGAGGACGACAAGTGTGAGCGCGTCTACGTGCCGTACTACGACGCCTACCTCAAGTCCTACTCGACGGGCGGTCAGCACGATCCGGTCGAGCGCTTCGAGCAGTTCTTCATCGATCGTCCCAAGCAAGAAGGGGTGAAGACCTTCGCGGACTTCGAGGAGAAGTTCAAGAGCTGGATCTTCGACCTGCATGATCTGCACTTCGGGCCGTCCAGCGGAGCGGATCAGCTCATCGAGCGGGCGCGCAAGCAGAAGAAGCACGACAAGCTCGACGCCGCCGCCGAGAGCTACCGGTGGGCACTACGCAAGCGCTCGACCGACCCGGTCGCGGCCTTCGAGCTCGCCGAGGTCCTGGCCGAGCAGAAGGACAAGGACGCCGCGCTCTACACCTTCCGCAAGGCCAAGCGCCTTGCGCGCGAAGTCGAGGACCCGGCTGCCGAGCTCCGAGGGATGAAGGGAGTGGCCGCGACCGACCTCGTCGAGATGGTTGATGAGCAGATCGCCGATCTCGACCGCGGCATCGCCAAAGGCGTCGCCGAGAGTGAGGGCGAGTTCATCGAGCAGACCCGCTCCCTGGTACAGCAGTATGCCGATGACGATCTGCCGCGGCGTGCACTCTACGTGTTGAAGGAAGCCCAGGCGCTCGTCGGCTACCATCCTCTCTTCGCTCGATCCCGGGAGAACATCGCGATCGAGTTCGACGTCGATCCGCGCCGCTGGCGTCGACTCCGCGTCGACTCCGAGCTGAGTCAGTGGACCCTCGGATCCGGCTGGGAAGCCGATGGCGAGGGCCTGACCTGTGACGCCGACAGCTTGATGTTCGCGTTCTATCGCGATGAGCCGCCCGAGGACTTCTACTTCGAGACCGAGGTCGAGTTGACCGAGCCGAAGGCAGGCACCGTGGTCGGCCTCGCCTATGCGGTCGGACAGTCGACGACGCCGCAGCTCGTCGCATTGACGGTGCCGGGTAAGGCGCTGCTAATCGAGCTCCGCTCCGAGGCGGGACCTGAGGTGGTCGACGGGGACTTCGGCAGCGTCGAGCCCGGCTTGATCACCAAAAAGCTCAAGCTGGCGATCGACGTGGAGCGCGGACGGGTCCGCTTGCTCGTCAACGGCATCGAGGTCGGCAAGAAGGTCTACGATCCGCAGGCGGTGCGCGGTGGCATTGGCGTGTTCGTGCAGCGGAGCGTAGCGACCTTCCGCGAGATGCGCCTGCGCTACTGAGCCGGCTCCGCGCGCTCCCAGTCGTAGGTCACCCGTGCGATGTTCCCGCATCCCTTGTGGGTGATGTCGGTGGCGAGCGCGCGCACGAGCTGGATGCCTCGGCCGCTGGTGGAGACGTTGTCCTTCATGTCGGCCGTCGGCCGTTGATGATCGAAGCCGGGACCGCTGTCCTCGACCTCGATCGTCAACCGGCCGCCACCTTTCACCCGAGGCTCATGGGACACCGTGAACTGGAGGTAGCCTTCCTTCAGCTCGGTCAGGCGCTTCTCTCGCTCGGAGTAGTAGGTGGTGAAGCCGTCGGGCTGATCCTTGATGCTGCTCTCGAGGCCGAGCAGCCCGTGCTCGAGGGCATTGGAGTAGAGCTCGGTCAGGATGAGGAGCAGGTTCTGCTCGTGACCATGGAGCGGCTGCAGGTTCATGATCTGGGCCACGAGACCCGGCAGGGGATCGGTGCGGCGGAGGGACTCGGGCTCGAGGCGCAGGGACAGTCGCCAGGCGGCGGGTGTCGACGCGTGTGCCGAGAGCTTCGGGGCGCTCGATTCCTGGACCGGGCGCGGACCGCGCATCCGGTGGTTGTAGACGAGCACCGTCGTGTCGTCGTACTGTTCGCAGCCCTCGATGAACTCGTCGTGGGCCTCGAGGATCTGAGTCAGCAGCTTGCGGTCGCTCGAAGCCCTCTCGATCGTGCGCCGGAGCCCTTCCTCCTCGAACATCTTCCCGGCCAGGTTGTGGGCCTCGATCAGGCCATCCGAGTAGAGCACGACGCGGTCGTTCCGCTCGAGCTTGCGGACCTGGATCGAGACGCCTAGGCGGTCGTTGTCGACGACGCCGAGGGGGAGATGTTCCGAGGGCATCTGCATCGCGATGCCCTCGCCTTCGCGGACGACCAAACCGGAAGGAATGCCGCCGTTCCAGTAACGGATGATGTCGCGCTCGCGATCGATCTCGAGGAGGAAGGCGGCGAAGAAGAGGCTGGTTGGCAGGCTGCGCTTGAGCTTCCGGTTGAGCTCGAGCACGACGTCCCGCAGGGCGTACCCTTTCTCGGTCATCGCATAAAAGATGTCCGAGACCGGGAGCGCGGGAATGGCTGCCCAGAGCCCGTGTCCGGTGCAGTCCCCGAGGATCAGGCGGATGTCGCCGTTCGGGCGGCGCGCGGTGAGCAGCAGGTCGCCGTTGAAGAAGGCCGACGGCGAGAGGCTCGAGTCGACCAGCTCTTCGAGGTCTGCGTCGCGGTGGATCAAACGCTCGAAGACGGTCTTGGCGATCTGGTTCTCCCGGCGCTGCATCTCCTCGTGCAGCGCCAGCTCGTCGCGCTGGGCGATCACGGTCGTGTAGAGCGTGCGCAGCCTCTCGAGGGCCGCGATCTTCGAGCGCAGGACGGTCCGGTTGTACGGCTTCGACATGAAGTCGTCGCCGCCGCACTCGATGCAGTGAGCCAGATCCTTCTCGGCCGTCAAGGCCGTCAGGAACATCACCGGGACGAATTGGTCCTTGGAGAGCTCCTTGATGCGGCGCGTCGCTTCATAGCCGTCGACCTCGGGCATCATCACGTCCATGAGGATGAGGTTGGGTTGTTTGTGTTTGAAGACCTCGATCGCTTCGGCGCCGTTTTGCGCCGTGATCACCTCGTCTCCGCCACCTTGCAGCATGCGAACCAGGAGCGTCCGCCCGATCGCGTCGTCGTCGGCGACCAGGATCTTGCGCGACCTCGGTGGCACCGAGGGATTGGCGGGCGACTTGGGCTCGTCTCGAGGCGAGGAGCTTCCGGCTGTCGTCATCGCTGCCTTCAGAAGAGGTCGATGTCACCTTCGTCGAGAGAAGCCTGCTCGACCGACCGATGGCGAGTCTCGATCTGGCTGAGCATCTGACGGATGCGTGTCTCGAGCTCTTGCACGGCCGGCGCGTAGGTGGTCGGATCCTCGAGCGATCGCTCGAGGATGGCCCGCTAGCTCTCGAAGACGGCGTTCGAGAACTCCACCAATTCGGAGAGGCTCGCCGAGATCTGCTCCATGAGCTGACGCACGATGTCCTCGAACTGGAGCCCGGTGACGGCAGTGTTCACTGCCAGGTTGACCGAGGTCGCGATGTCCGAGGCGTCGCCCAGCCGCTCGCCGAAGCGCTCGTTGAGCGCCTGGAGCTCGCTCATCATCCGATCGACGCGGTTGCGGGAGGTGAGGGCGAAGCTCATGTCCTTGGAGGCGATCTTCTCGATCGCTTCCTTGGCGATCATCGTCGTGTTGCGCACGGACACGATCACATCGGTGATGCGCTCGCTGAAGCGGCGAGAGCGCTGGGCGAGGGCGCGGACCTCTTCGGCGACGATGCCGAAGCCGCGACCCGCGTCCCCGACGCGCACCGCCTCGATCGTCGCGTTGAGCGACACCAGCGTCGTTCGGCGAGCGATCGACCGAATATCGTTGAGCAAGCTGACGACCGAGTCCATGTGGCCGGCCATCGAGTCGATCGTATCGACCATCTCCATGCTTTGCCGGCTGACGGAGACGAGGTGGTCGACGAAGAACGTCAGCAGCGAGTCGGTCTCCTTGGCGAAGGACGAGAATGAGACCTCGCTCGAGTCGTCGTCCGAGGGGGCGGCGTTCTGCCGCTCGATCGCCTCGAACAGGTTCTTGACGATGCTCTCTTGCTCTCGCGTCTGCTCGTCGAGGCTGAGGAAGCTGGTGCGCATCTTGTCGGCGGAGTCGTGGACGATCTCCCTGGCGTGGTCGAGGTCCTGACGCAGCGAGGCGACTTCGCGTCCGATGGTCTCCTGGACGCTCTCGAGCAGCCTCTGGTGCGCCGCGATCTGGAGCTCGGGAATGATCACCTCGCGGTGGCGCTCGTGGGACGTGGCGGCGAGGTCGATCTCGGCGGAAACGAGCGGCCAGCTCAGGATTCGATCGGCACCGAAAAGGACGGCTTGACGCGTGTCGTCGGGGCTCGGGTCTTTCAATACGACCCAGAGGACCGACCGGGGGCAGGTGCGGCGCCAGTCGGCGAGCACGTCCCAATCCTCCGATCGGCTCCAGACGAGCACGCCGATAGCCGCCTTTGCGACCGAGCTGCCGGACTCGGAGCTCTCCTCGATCTGGTAAGCCCGGAATCCGACGCGACGCAGCTCCTCGAAGAGCTCTGGCGGAACGTCCTTGCCGGGAGCCAACAGAGCGGCCGGGCCGAGGTCGCGGACGGGCGCAGGTGTGGGGGGCTCGCCTCCAGGCATCCGCGGCGACGACGGCGAGTCGCCGGTGCTCGAAGGGCGTGAGGGGTCGGGCGGTAAGATCGTCATGACTCGCGTCGGCCTCGATGAAGTGCTTGTGGGTCCAATCCGGGATGCTGGGCTCGAGTCAGGGCTGGCGGACTTTGCTGAGGATTGCTCCTGCGATCTCGTGGAGCGGGAGGACCTCGTCGACGGCACCGACTTCGACCGCCTCGCCGGGCATGCCCCAGACGACCGACGTGCGCTCGTCCTGGGCGAACGTCGGCGCGCCGGCGTCGCGCATCTCCTTGAGCCCGGCGGCTCCGTCCTTGCCCATGCCGGTGAGGATGGCCCCGATCGCGTTGGGGCCGACGTTCTGTGCGACCGAGCGGAACAGGACATCGACGGACGGACAGTGCCTGTTGACCGGTGGACCGGCCTTCACTCGGCAGAGGAACCGTGCGCCGCTACGCTCGACCATCAGGTGCTCGTCGCCCGGGGCGAGGTAGGCGTGGCCAGGGCGGATCTCGTCGCCGTCCTCGGCCTCTTTGACGGAGACGGCCGAGACGGAGTCGAGTCGGTTGGCGAAGGACGTGCTGAATGCCTTGGGAATGTGCTGAGTGATGACGATGCCCGGAGAGTCGGCGGGCAGGGCGCTGACCACGTCCTTGATAGCCTCGGTGCCGCCTGTAGAGGCGCCGATGGCGATGAGCTGGTCGGTGGTGCGGTAGTGCTTCAAAGGCGCCGCTTTGGCGATGACCGCGTCGGCGGTCAGGCTGGGATCGACGGCCTTGGGACCCGATTCCTTGAGTGGGCGCACGCGAGCGTCGGCCGCGACCTTGATCTTCTCCACGATTTCCTCCTGGTAGGCTTCCAGTCCGCGGGCGACGTCGATCTTGGGCTTCGAGACGAAGTCGACGGCGCCGAGCTCGAGGGCAGCCAAGGTGACGTCGGCTCCCTTCTCGGTGAGGGAGGACACCATCACCACCGGCATCGGTCGCAGGCGCATGAGGTTCCTGAGGAAGGTGATCCCGTCCATGCGGGGCATCTCGACGTCGAGAGTGAGCACATCGGGATCGAGCTGCTTGATCTTCTCGCGGGCGATGAGCGGATCGGGGGCAGTGCCGACGACCTCGAGCTCGGGGTCGGCATTGATGAGCTGGGTGAGCATGTCTCGGATCAAGGCCGAGTCATCGATGATCAAAACGCGTATCGTCGCCATGGGTCTCTCTCGGGGCCTCAGAAGAGGTCGATATCACCTTCCACCGGAGCCGCGTCGATGTTCTCGAGATAGGTGGTCTCGGCCTCGGCGATCCCAGCCGATTCCTGACGGCGCAGACGCTTGAGCTTGACCGTGCCGCTCCTCGGGAAGAAGACGACCTTGCGAGGGCAGATGTCACCGACGTCTTCGGCGATGACGGGCAAGCGCTCGTTGGCCAGGTAGCGCTTGACGAACTCGATGTTGCGCTTACCGATGTCGGTCCCGAGCTCGAGCACCTTGCCGCCACCGAAGATCTTCACCTCGAGGTGCTCACGGTGACCGCCGTTCCGGATGACGGCGTTGATCAGGTTCTCCATCGCGAAGTTGCCGTATCGATTGCTCGGATCCACGCAGCTATCGACCCACTTGTCGTCGTCGTTCTTGGAGATCGGGAGCATGAAGTGATTCATGCCGCCGATCCCGAAGATCTTGTCTCGGATGCACGCCGAGATGCATGAGCCCAGGACGGTGAGGATGCCCTCCTCCTGATCCGTGACGTAGTACTCGCCGGCCACGATCTTGGCCATCGGCACACCGAAGCCACGGTCCCAGGACCGCGGGATGTTCTCGAATCCCGGGAGGTGCTTGGGTAGGCGCTGTGGTTCGGGCCTGGGAAGTGTCATGGTCGAAGCGTTGCTCCTGGCTGGCGCGCGTCGGGGGTCAAAGGACGCGGCGGTAGATGCTCTTTTCCACGATCTCGAAGCGATCGGTCACCTTGAACAGCGACTCCGAGTGGCCGACGAACAGGATCCCGCCCATGGGCAGGAGCGTGGCCATGCGATCGAACAGCCGCTTCTGTGTGTCCTTGTCGAAGTAGATGACCACGTTGCGGCAGAAGATGAAGTCGAAGGGGCCCTTCATCGGCCACTCACCGATCAGGTTGAGCTGACGGAAGGACACCAGCTCCTTCACCGAAGGACGGATCCGCATCATGCCCGACTTCGCACCGGAGCCTTGCTGGCACCAGCGCTTCAGCCGCGCATCGCTGAGCCCTTTGATCTTGCTGAGGTCGTAGACACCGCTCTCGGCCTTCTCGAGAACGCGAGAATCGAGATCGCTCGCCAGGATGCGCACGTCCCACGTCTCTTGAGGGGGGAGATTCTCCAGGAGGACCATCGAGAGCGTGTAGGGCTCCTCTCCCGTCGAGCAGGCCGAGGACCAGATGCGCAAAGAGCGATCGTGCCGCTTCTGCCTGCGGAGCTCGGGGAGCAAGACCTGGGCGAGGTATTCGAAGTGGTGCTCCTCGCGGAAGAAGTAGGTCAGGTTGGTGGTGAGCGCGTTGGTCAGCTCGATCAGCTCGTCCTGGTCGGCCGCGATGCGCTCGATGTAGTCCTTGAAGTTGGTCAGGTGCAGCGTACGCAGCCGGCGCGAGACGCGGCCGTAGACCATTTCGTACTTGTTCTCGGACAGGACGATGCCCGTGCGCTCGGTGACGAGCTTGCGGATGTAGTCGAAGTCGTCCTGCGTGTAGGTGAACTCGCGTGTTGCCGTTTCCGACATGGTGCGTCACTCGACGTGCGTGTGGGAGGGCCATCTCGATTCGAGGTGCCCGTTCCGAAAGGGTCGACCGGGACCGTGGCGTCTCGCCACGATCCCGGTTCCGAGGTCGGTGATTCGGATCAGAAGTCGGCCCACTCCGAGTCGTCGTCGCTCGCGGCCGGCGCGCGACGGCTCTCGCGAGCCGGCTTCGGCTTCGCCGCGGGCGCGGCCGAGCGCGGGCTCTCGGCGGACGAGCGACCCGGCTTGGCCGAGGCAGCGGGCTTGGTCGGTACCGTCGCGGGCTGGCTGAGGCCGTCGATCCTGAAGAAGGACATCATCGAGTTGAGGCTCTTGGCCTGCTCGTCGAGAGCCTCGCTGGCCGCGGCGGCCTGCTCGACCATCGCCTGGTTCTTTTGGGTGACCTGGTCCATCTGGGTGATGGCCTGGTTGACCTGCTGGATACCCGACGACTGCTCGCGGCTGGCGGCCGCGATCTCGGCGATGATGTCCGAGACCTTCTTGACGCTGTTGACGATCTCCTCGAGCGTCTTGCCCGACTCGTCCACCAGACGGGTGCCGTCCTGGACCTTGTCGACGCTGTCTTGGATGAGCGCCTTGATCTCCTTGGCCGCCGTGGCGGAGCGCTGGGCGAGGTTGCGCACCTCGGCCGCCACGACCGCGAAGCCGCGACCTTGCTCGCCGGCGCGAGCCGCCTCGACCGCGGCATTGAGAGCCAAGAGGTTGGTCTGGAAGGCGATCTCGTCGATGACACCGATGATGTCGGAGATCTTCTTGCTCGCCGTGTTGATCTCGGCCATCGCCGAGATGGCGCGGCTGACGACGTCGCCACCCTTCTCGGCCTGCTCCCGCGCGCCAGCGGCGAGCTGGTTGGCCTGACGGGCGTTGTCGGCGTTCTGCTGCACCGTGCCGGTGAGCTCTTCCATGCTGGAGGCGGTCTCTTCGAGCGAGGAGGCCTGCTCCTCGGTGCGCTGGCTGAGCTCGACGTTGCCTTCGCTGAGCTCGTTGGCGGCGGAACTGATCGAAGACGATCCCTCGAGGATCTTGGTGACCATGTCGTGGAGGTGGCTCATCGAGCCGTTGAGCGCATCGCGCAGCGCGCCGAACTCGCCTTGGAAGTCGCCGCTCATGCGATCGCAGAGATCGCCCTCGGCGAGGGAGGTCAGGACGCGACCCGTCTCGCGGACCGGCTGGACGACGGCATCGACCAGGCTGTTGATGCCTTCGGCCATGGTGCGGAGGAAGCCTTCGAAGGCGGCGGCGTCGAGACGCTCGTCGAGGTCACCGACCGCGGCCTTGGCGATCAAGTTGGCGATCTCGCGCTCGGCGGTCTTCTGCTCGGTGATGTCTCCCCACTCGACGGCGTTGCCGAGCCAGTTGCCTTCCGAGTCGAGGATCGCGGTCGCGTTGACCTTGAACTCGAGGCCGGCCACTTGGATCTCGGCCTGGGCGGGCAGCTTGTCGATCGCCTTGAGCAGGCCGCGCTGGTGGGACGGGTCCTGGTGGAAGATGTCGTAGGACTGTCCGATCAGCTTGTCCGCGGAGAAGCCGGAGAAGATCTTGCGCAGCTCGGGCTCGCGACGCTTCATCATCTGGATCACGGCAGGGTTGGCGTAGATGATCTGACCGTCGGTATCGGCCATCATGAGACAGGTCTCGAGACCGCTGACGGCGCTGCGGAACCGCTCGTTCTGGAAGGCTTCCATCTTCTGCTGAGTGATGTCGGTCGCGTACTTGACGACCTTGAACGGTTTGCCGTCGGGACCCAGGATCGGGTTGTAGGAGGCCTGGATCCAGATCTCCTTGCCGCCCTTTCCGATCCGCTTGTATTGACCCGCGTCGAAGTGGCCGCCGCTGAGCTTCTTCCAGAACTGCTGGTACTCGGGCGACTGCGCATAGCTGGGGTCGCAGAAGATCTGGTGGTGTCGACCCCGGATCTCCTCGAGCGTGTAGCCGACCGCCGCGAGGAAGTTGTCGTTGGCGGTGAGGATGGTGCCGTCGAGCTCGAACTCGATCACGGCCTGGGACTTCGAGATCGCGCTGAGCTGACCGGAGAAGTCCGCTTCCCGGGTCTTCTGCTCGGTGATGTCGGAGGCGTACTTGACGACCTTGAAGGGCTTGCCGTCCGGACCGAAGATCGGGTTGTAGGAAGCCTGGATCCAGATCTGGCGACCGTTCTTCCCGAAGCGCATGTACTGGCCCGAGTCGAACTGGCCGCTGCCGAGCCGCTGCCAGAGCTGCTGGTACTCGGCGGTCTGGGTGTAGGCCGGATCGCAGAAGATGCGGTGGTGCTTGCCCTGGATCTCCTCGAGCGTGTAGCCGACCGCCGCGAGGAAGTTGTCGTTGGCGGTAATGATGGTGCCGTCGAGCTGGAACTCGATCACGGCCTGGGACTTGGAGATCGCGGCGATCTGACCGCGCAGGTTCGCGAGCTCGAGTTCACTGATCTGGGCGGAGTTACCGGAGCCGCCACCGGGATTGACATGGGCTTCCATGCGTTGAGCCTCACTCGTGGTCTCGGGTTGAGTTTCAAAAGAAGGGGCCAGGGCCGTGGCGGCCGGTTGGTTCTGGGGCGGTGCCTTGGGCTCGAAGGCCGCAGGCGGTGTCTCTGGGGCGGAGGGCGCGAAGGCGGCCTCGGTGTCCTCGGACGTGTCCTCGGTGAGCTCGGCGTTCGATGGCATCCTTGGATCGGGCGCCGGAGCCGAGGCGCCGCCGGGCTGCGAGTACGCCTGGAGCATCTGGTTGTTGATGGCCGTCAGAGCGCCTTGCCAGGCCGCTTCGACGTCATCGGTCCAGAGCTCGCCGGCCATCTCTTCGAGGACGGCGAGGAGGGTCTCGGCGACGGCGTCGTAGTGGGCGGGCTCAGCGCCGTACTGCTCGTGGCGCAGGCCGAGCTCGGCGAGGACCTCGACGAGGACGGCGGGCTTGCGCAGGCTGTTGACGACCGTCTTGAGAGACGCCAGGAGCTTCTTGCGCTGCTCCTCGGGCGTGGTGTTCTGGAAGAGGGGCCGGACTCCCGGATAGCGGGAGAACAGCCGCTCGTAGAATCGCTCGACGAGCTCGTCGCCCCTCGGGGCGAGCGCGGCGAACGACCGCTCGATCAGGTCGATGTCGAACGGGAGTGGGTTGTTCGGTTGGTTCATGATGGGTTCCCCCTTCGGGCTTTACTCAGAGCTTCAAAAGTAGCTCTGGAAGGACTCGGAAGCGACGAGACGATCGATGTCGAGCAAGATGACCATCTTCTCGTCCACGGTGGCCAAGCCCTTGACGAAGCCCGTCGCGGCGTCGGAGCCGAAGTCCGGGGGTGGCTTGAGATCGACATCGGCGACGTTGTAGACATCGGACACGGCGTCCACGACCGTCCCGAGCACGCGGCTCTGACCGTTCTCGCTCTCGACGCGAACGACGATGACGACGGTCGTCGGCCCATAGTCGTTCGCCGCCAGCCCGAAGCGCTGGCGAAGGTCGATGATCGGAACGATCGTGCCGCGCAGGTTGATCACGCCCTTGATGTACTCGGGTGTGTTCGGGATCGCGGTGACGGTGTCCCAGCCCTTGATCTCCTGCACGCGCAGGATATCGACTCCGTACTCCTGCCCAGTCAGGAAGAACGTCAAGTACTGATTGACGTGGGCACCGACTTCGACGCTGCCGGGCGAATCGGTGGTGATCGGCGTTTGTGAGTCCATTCGAAGTAACTCCTCAGACCAAGCAGGGTCCAGCGATCGCCTGCTGTGACAGTCGAATCAGCCCCGAGATATCGAGAATGAGAGCGACGTGTCCGTCTCCCAAGATCGTCGCGCCCGAGACACCCTCGACGCGGCGGTAATTGGCTTCCAAGCTCTTGATGACCACTTGCTGCTGGGCGAGGAGGTCATCGACCAAGAGCCCGCATTTCTTCCCGTCGCCCTCGACGACCACCAGCAAGCTGCCTTCGAGCTGGGAGCGCTCGTGCGTCAAGCCGAAGAGCTCGGCCAGGCGCACGATGGGGATGTAATCATCCCGAAGGCTGTAGACCTCCGCCGTGCCCGCGATGGAGTGCAGATGCTTGCTCTTGATCTGCAGCGACTCGACGATCGAGACGAGCGGAATGATGAACGTCTCGTGGGACACCCGGATGAGCTGTCCGTCCAAGATCGCCAGAGTCAAAGGCAGACGGATCGTGAAGCAGGTGCCGCGACCCGGCGTCGACTTGACCTCGACCGTTCCGTCGAGGTCGGCGATGTTCCGCCTCACCACGTCCATGCCCACGCCGCGACCCGAGACGTCGCTGATCTCGGCCGCCGTCGAGAACCCCGGATTGAAGATCAGATCGTTGATGTCCTCGTCCGTCGGTGAGTCGTTCGGACCCAAAAGGCCCTGCTCGCGAGCCTTGCTCAGGATGCGCTCCTTGTTCAGGCCCGCACCGTCGTCCCGGATCTCGATCAGGATGTTGCCGCCCTGATGGTAGGCGTGCATCGTCATGGTCCCGGTCTCGGGCTTGCCGATCTTCCGTCGCTCCGCGGGTGGCTCGACGCCGTGGTCGAGGCAGTTCCGGACCAGGTGGACGAGCGGGTCCCCGATCTTCTCGAGCACCGTCTTGTCCAGCTCGGTGCCTTCGCCCGTCATCACCAGGTTGACCTTCTTGCCGAGCTTCGCGCTCAGGTCGTGGACCAGGCGCGGCACCCGGCTGAAGACGACGCTGATCGGCAGCATGCGAATACGCATCACCGCCTCTTGGAGATCGCGGGTGTTCCTCGTGAGCTGGGCCAGGCCGCTCCGAAGGTTCTCCAGACGTCCCATCTCGAAGTCTTCGCCGAGCTGGCTGAGCATCGCTTGCGTGATGACCAGCTCGCCGACCATGTTCACCAGCGCGTCGACCTTGTCGATCTGCACGCGAATCGAGGCGCTCTCCTTGCTCGCACGGCGCTCACCGCCACCACTCGCCGGCGCACCCGCCGGAGATGCTTCGGCCACGGCGTCCACGGCCGGGGGCAACGCCTCGATCAAGGGGGACTCCTCACCGGATTCGGCCGCGGCGAGCGCCTCGACCGTCAGGTCGCAGTCGTCGGAGACCCACTCGAACACCTCGCGAACCGCGGCCTCGTCCACCTCGCCGCGCAACCGGATCTCCCAGCCGAGGTAGCTCTCCTCCGGGTCGAGCTCGCCCAACAGCGGCAGGCGGCTCAGGTCTGCCGTCACTTCGACCTCACCGAGGTCGGCCAGCTCCCGGAGTATCAGGACGGGGTCGTTGCCTGTGCGGAGCAGATGCGGGTGGGGGTGAAAGACGATCCGGAGCTCACCGGCGCCTTGGGCCTGGGCCGAGGTGTCCGTGGCCGCGGGCGAAGCGCCCGAGTTGCCGCGCTGCCAGATCTCGATCAGAGAAGCCTGGATCTCGTCGATCTTGGCTGGATCCACGTCGGTCCCGTTCTGCCGCGCGTAGATCATCTCGCGCAGACAGTCGACCGACTGGAGGAGGAGGTCGATCACCCCGCGCGTGACGTGACGAGTCCCTTCCCGCATCTCGTCGAGCAACGACTCGAGGACGTGCGTGAACTCGCCGATCTCATTGAAGCCGAACGTCCCGCTGCCGCCCTTGATCGAGTGGGCGGGGCGGAAGATCGTGTTGATGAGCTCGGTGTCCGGGGCTCCCTCCGTGAGCTGGAGGAGGCCGTTTTCCATCACGTCGAGACCTTCGAGGCTCTCCTCGAAGAAGCTCTGATAAAACTGCGACAGGTCGACGCCCATGGTGGCTTACCCCAAGACCTTTTTGATCGTGGCGAGCAGCTTCTCGGGGTTGAACGGCTTGACCAGCCATCCGGTGGCCCCGGCAGTGCGGCCTTCTTGCTTCTTCTCCGGCGAAGACTCCGTCGTCAGGAAGAGGATCGGAATCAACCGGTAGTCGGGCAGCGTGCGTAGCTGGCGGATCAGCGTCAGCCCGTCCATGTTCGGCATGTTCACGTCGGTCAGGACGAGATGGACCTTCTTCTGGCGAGCGACCGAGAGGGCCTGCACACCGTCTCCCGCCTCGATCACCTCGTATCCGGCGCCACGCAACGTGAAGGCGACCATCTGGCGCATGGAAGGCGAATCATCGACAGCCAAGATGCTCGGCATGTATCCAACTCCTACGATTGCTTTTCGCTGGTGGGGTCGCTGCAGGGGTCGCTCTCACAGAGCCCCAACGGCTCTTTGAGGCCCAAGAGCTCAGCCGACTCCACGAGCTCCGCCGAGGGGGCGTGCCACTCGATTGAACGCCCTTGCTCCCGACGCGTCTGGACGAACGAGGTGAGCAATTGAAGCGCGGCCGCGTCGGCCCGCTCGATCTCACTCGCCTCCAAACGAACCGGCTCCGGTCGGTCGGCCGCTTCCACCAAGACTGGATAGAACACCGGCAGGTCACTGATCTGGAGCCGACGCGGGCAACAGACCGTGAGTATTTCCCCCGAAGGCATGTCTCATGCTCCCGAACGGCCAGGAATTCGAGCCCGTACTAAAGGACTCCGCTGGAGCCGCTCCGAGAATCCGAGCGAGAGACAACGGACACCCTCGTCCCTCAACAGAGACAAGCCCCACCCATTCGTTTTCTGACCGAAGCCCGCAGGATCTTTAGCGTCTTTGGCTTTTGAAGTTTGGCGCGTCGACACCGCTCCTCGGCATCTCGCCGCAAGTCGCGAATCGAAAGCCGTTTGGGTTGGGACGGCGCACCCGAGTCCGCCGGTCGCTCGGCGGGCTCAGTCGATGCTCGATCGAGCACTGACGCCTTGAGACCGAGCGCCCGATCGGCGTTCCTTCTCGCCTTGAAAGGATCAGCCCCGGAGGCCGAAGCAGCTCCTGGTATCCTCCTGGGCGCCATGCGAGACGCGAATCTCCGGGCAGCCCACACCGCCCAGCACTTCAGAGTCGAAGGCTCGAAGTTCAACGTTCGGGGCTCGAAGCCAAACCGACAGGAGCTGTGATGATCGTCCTCGTGCTCAATTCGGGCTCGTCCTCCCTCCGGTTCCAGATCATCGAGACCGATCTGGAGTCGATGGCGGCGGATCGTGACCGCCGGCTCGCCCGGGGCAAGATCGAGCGCATTGGCAGCCTGGCCCTCTTGGCGCTCCAAGCCGAAGGCCGCAGGCGCGTCACGGACGAGCGAGCTCTCGCCGATCACCGCCAAGCCGTGGACCACGTGCTCCGCTGGATCGTCGGATCCGACTCGGGGATCGAAGGCGTGCAGCAGCTCTCCGATCTGCACGCGGTGGGACATCGCGTCGTGCACGGCGGCGAGCGGTTTCAGGCTTCGGTGCGCATCGATGACGCCGTGCTCGAGGGCATCGAAGACCACGTCGAGCTCGCCCCGCTCCACAATCCGGCGAATCTCAAGGGCATCCGCGCCGTCACCGAGCTCCTGGGTGAAGCCGTGCCGCAGGTCGCCGTCTTCGACACGGCCTTTCACGCGACCCTTCCCGAGGAGGCGTTCCTCTACGGGTTGCCGTACCACCTGTACCGTCGCCACCGGGTGCGCCGCTACGGGTTCCATGGCACGTCGCATCGCTACTTGGCCTACCGGTATCGCCAGCGAATGGGGCTCGAGAAGGAGGCGGTGAACGTCATCACGCTCCATCTCGGATCTGGCGCCTCGGCCTGCGCGATTCGGGGCGGCCGCTCCGTCGATACGTCGATGGGATTCACGCCACTCGAAGGGCTGGTCATGGGGACCCGAAGCGGCGATCTCGACCCCTCGCTCATCGACTACTTGATCCACAAGGAGGGCCTGGCCCTGTCCGCCATCGACATCCTGCTGAACAAGCAGTCGGGTCTGCTGGGCATCTCGGGACTCACCGACGACATGCGGGAGCTGCTGCTCGAGGTGGAGGAGCATCAGGACCGGCGAGCCAAGCTGGCGATCGAGATCTTCTGTCGCCGGGTGAGGAAGTATGTCGGGGCCTACTTCGCCGAGATGAACGGCGAAGTCGATGCGCTCATCTTCGCGGGCGGGATCGGAGAGGGCTCGCCCGAGATCCGCGAGCGAATCGCCGGTGGCTTGCGAGGTCTCGGCCTCGAGCTCGACCGGAAGCGAAACGAGGAGCTGCCGCCCGGAGAAGCGGGAGAGATCTCGATCGAAGGGTCGAAGCTCCGCGCCTTCGTCATCCCCACCGACGAAGAGCTCATGATCGCCCGGGACACCGTCCGCGTGCTCGAAGGGGACCTTCGGGGGAGGAGATGAGCAATGGGGCCCAAAGATCGTGGAGAAGATTCGGAGAGGTCCGAGGGGAGCTTCATGCGAAGCATCCGAGGTCACCTATCCTCTGGATCCGAGGCGAGCCCAGCGCCTCTAGGCCCGCCTCGAGTCCAGTCTTTGTGAAGGAGTGAAGCTGTGAACACACGAATCGATCGCGGTTCCGATCGAGCCCCACTGTCGGTCGATCTCCTCGGACGGATCGACCGGTATTGGCGAGCCGCCAATTACCTCGCCGTGGGTCAGATCTACCTCTTGTCCAACCCGCTCCTGCGCGAGTCGCTGACCCTGGAGCACGTGAAGCCGCGGTTGCTCGGGCACTGGGGCACGACGCCGGGACTGAATCTACTCTACGTCCATTTGAATCGCGTGATCCGCGAGCGTGATGCGAACGTGATCTTCATCGCGGGACCGGGTCACGGCGGCCCTGCGGTCGTCGCGAACGCGTACCTCGAAGGGTCCTACACCGATCACTATCCGGACGTCACGCAAGACGAGGCCGGATTGAAGCGCCTCTTCCGACAGTTCTCCTTCCCCGGGGGCATCCCGAGCCATGCGGCGCCTGAAGTCCCCGGCTCGATCCATGAGGGGGGCGAGCTCGGGTACTCCTTGTCCCATGCTTACGGAGCCGTTCTGGACAACCCGGACCTCGTCGTCGCCTGTGTGATCGGTGACGGGGAGGCCGAGACCGGTCCACTGGCAGCCGCCTGGCACAGCAACAAGTTCCTCGATCCGAGGAGTGACGGCGCGGTCCTGCCCATACTTCATCTCAATGGCTACAAGATCGCCAATCCCACGATCCTGGCGCGAATCCCGAAGTCCGAGCTCGAGAGCCTCCTGCGGGGCTATGGCTACGAGCCCCTGTTCTGCGAGGGAGACCAACCGGCCGAGGTGCACGCGCTCCTGGCGGAGACGCTCGATGTCGCCTTCGATCGCATCGCGCAGTTTCAAAGAGCCGCCCGGGAGGACGGAGATGCGAGCCGGCCCCGCTGGCCCGTGATCGTGATGCGCACTCCCAAGGGCTGGACCGGGCCCCGGGTGGTCGACGGACAAAAGATCGAGGGAACCGCGCGCGCGCACCAAGTTCCGTTGGCCCAACTTGCCGCGAAGCCCGAGCACCTCGCGCAGCTAGAGACCTGGATGCGCAGCTATCACCCCGAGGAGCTGTTCGACGAGAACGGGACGTTGCACAGCGAGCTGGCCGAGCTCGCCCCGAGCGGGACCCGGCGCATGGGATCGAATCCGCATGCCAACGGCGGGTTGCTCCTCCGTGACCTGCGCTTGCCGGATCCCGGCGCATTCGCGGTGGAGGTCTCCGAGCCTGGGCAGGCCACAGCCGAGGCGACGCGGGTCCTCGGTCGATACCTCCGGGACGTCATCGCCCAGAACCGGCGCAACTTCCGGCTCTTTGGTCCCGATGAGACGGCGTCGAATCGATTGGATGCCGTCTTCGAGGTCACCAACCGCGCCTGGTTCGCCGAGACTTCCGAGGACGACGAGCATCTCGCCCGCGATGGCCGCGTGCTGGAGATCTTGAGCGAGCACACGTGCCAGGGATGGCTCGAGGGATACCTGCTCACGGGGAGGCACGGGGTCTTCAATTGCTACGAGGCCTTCATCCACATCGTCGATTCGATGTTCAACCAACATGCGAAGTGGCTCAAGGTCACCAGCAAGGAGATCGCCTGGCGAAGACCGATCGCATCCTTGAACTACCTGCTCTCCTCCCACGTGTGGCGGCAGGACCACAATGGCTTCTCACATCAAGATCCCGGCTTCATCGATCATGTAGTCAACAAGAAGGCAGACGTGATTCGAGTCTACCTTCCCCCGGATGCGAACTCGCTTCTGCATGTCATGGACAAGTGCCTGAGGAGCCGAAACCTCGTCAACGTGATCGTGGCGGGCAAGCAGCCTCAGCCTCAGTGGCTCGACTGGGAAGCGGCCGATGATCACTGCACGATGGGTCTGGGGATCTGGGAGTGGGCGAGCAATGATTCCGCGGGGGAGCCCGATGTGGTGATGGCCTGCGCGGGAGACGTGCCGACGCTCGAGACGCTGGCGGCCGTCAGTCTACTCCGAGAGCGCGAGCCGACTCTCAAGATCCGAGTGGTCAACGTCGTCGATCTGATGGCGCTTCAGCCCAAGGAGGAGCATCCTCACGGACTCTCCGATCGTGACTTCGACGCACTCTTCACCAACGACAAGCCGATCATCTTCGCCTACCACGGATACCCGTGGCTGATCCACCGACTGACCTACCGGAGGACCAATCACCACAATCTCCACGTCCGCGGGTACAAGGAGGAAGGCACGACCACGACGCCCTTCGACATGGTCGTGCGCAACGACCTCGATCGATTCCACCTCGCCTGCGACGTCATCGATCGCGTCCCCAGGCTCGGCTACTCGGCGGCCTACTCGAAGCAATACTTCCAGAAGAAGCTCAACGCCCACCGCCGCTACGTGCGTCGCCATGGTGTGGATATGCCTGAAGTTCGGGAATGGCAGTGGAGCGCGGGGTGAGGAAGGATCTGTGATGGCTCGGAAGCGCTCCCGCTTCCTCCCGTGGCAGATGATCCAAGAGCGTCGTCAAGACGTCTTGGAAGTAGCGGTCCATGTACGGGCCGAAGAACGACATCTGCGCTTCGTAGCCTCGGCGCCAGAAGCGAGCTTCGCGGCAGCAGTAGCCGACGTAGCCTTCGGTGTGGCTGATCGCGGTCAAGAGCCACCCTCGCTCTCCAGCGGCCAGTCGCATCGCCTCGCCGACGTCCCAGCCGAGATCGCAGGGCGTGCCGTAGAAGGCCTGGCGGTCGAGGGCCAAGAGCTGCACCTTCGATCGCTCTTTGGGAACGATCGGGAGCCCGAGCGGCTCGGGCAACTTGAACAGCGGGCCGAAGGGGATCAGGCGTACCTGGCGCGGCGGGAGCTCGATCGTTACTTCGGCCGTGCGCACATCGACCTCACCCTGCCAACGCGCTGCCTCGAGAGCCTCGCGAGCTCGCCGCGATACCAAGTGCCCGATCCAGGTGCATGCGTCCAGGCGCTCGCGGCCAGCTCGGCTGGGACGCTGGCCGCCCACGGTGCCGGCCGTGAACAAGGCGAGGACGCCCTCGCCTTCAGCCTCGAGCTCGCGGCACAAGGACGCGGGGTAGTCGCCCGAGAAGTAGAGGTTCTCGGAGGGAAGCACGGTGGGATGCGCCGAGTAGGTGATCCAGAATGCGCTCGTCTCGGCGCCCGGTCGGCGGCAGGCGACGACGTCGACGAGCGGATTCACTTCGCCCGTCTCCCCGACGCGATTCGAGATCGCCTCGGGCGCCCAGGCCTGAGCGTAGGCGAGCTCTCCGAAGTCCAGGTCCTCGAGAGACTCGAGAACGGCCTCCGAGATGGCGTCGGCGAGGAGCGGCAGCATGTACTCCTGGAACCGGCCCATCACCAGCTCCTCGAGCGCCAAGCGTCCGTAGCCTCCCGGGCCCGAGTGCGTGTGCGTCGCGCAGATGAAGATTTGATGGGACTGCAAGTCGGGGAGACGCGCCTGGAGGCGCCTCATGACCTCCTGCTCGAGCGGCTCGTTGATGATGAGGATGTCGGTGCTGACCACCACGGCGACGTCGTTGCCGTCGGCGAGGGCCAAGGCCCTCGCGAAGATCGGCTCGAGGTAGCCGAGGGAAGGGGCGCTGGCGCGATCTCCGTATCCGGCCAAGGGCGCTCCGACCGGGGCCTGGACCTCCGCCTTGCCCACTCCGAATCGGAAGGCGCCGGATCCGGCCCGACTCGCTCCTGCCTCCTCCCGGGCTCGCGCGATCGTCTCCTCGTAGTAGGGCTGATCATCGAGCGGACGCCCACTCACCCGGCATCCGGTGAGCAGGCCGATGAGAGCCGTGAAGAGGCAGGCCAGCCTCGTCAACGAATGATGATCGGGTTGGAGATGATCCATGGTGATCCGTCCCGTAGGACCTCGGCTCGATAGACGCCTCTTCGATCGATCGGCATTTGGAGCCGGTGGGCTTCGGAGGTGAACCAAGGAGCGCCGTCTCGGAGCACGGTCAAGGTCCCTCCGGCTGGCACCGAGATCTCCAAGATCGACGAAGCGCCCTCATCCTGCATGATCTCACTTCCCATCTCGAAGGTCTCCTCGCCGCGCCGCATCCGAAAGCGGAAGGCGTCGGTGGTGCCGAAGACGTCCCAGGCGATGTAGCAGCGACCGACCCGCAGTGCGTCGCGGATCGCGATGGCGCTCTTCTCCTTCGCGAGCACATGGGTCGTCAAGAGGGGCAGCAGCTCGTCATAGCCGGCGTACCAGCGCTGATGAGCGTCGGCGGCGCCGACCGCGACGACCTTGCGCTCCTTCAAGAGCTCGTCCCACAGCCGGATCTCGGCGTCGGGTCTCTCGAGGTGGCCGGCGAGCGTGCGAGCGGGGGTGAAGAGGAACTGCGGGATCGAGAAGACCATCGACCAAGGGTTCTCGGCGAAGTCGACCGCGAGATTCGCCAGCTCGATGTGGGTCACCTCGTCCTCGTGCCCGGCCCAGCGCCAGGCGTCGCTCCGCCAGTACGGATGCGCCACGATCGCGAGGCCGCCGTCCGCGCGTACCGACCGGGCGAGTGCGCTCGAGTCGTGGCGATGGATCCGCAGGTAGGGATCGAAGGCCGTGACCAGGTGTCCGCGATCCGTGCCGTACTCGGTGCCGAGCAGAACCAAGACGTCCCCGAACTGCCTCGCCGGTGGACCTTCATGACGATCGTTGTGATCGGTCACCAAGACGAAGTCGAGGCCGATCCCCTCGGCGATGGCGGCGAGCTCTTCGAGAGTGCCGTCACTGTCATGCGAGAGTCCGGTGTGCACGTGCAGGCTGCCGCGGAGGTCGATCAGCTCGGTGTCGTCCGGACCGGCCGCGGGTCGATGTTGCCAGGTGAGGGAGCGGCAGCCGGCGAGGAGGAGGGCGGCGGCGATGAGGAGTCGGAGGCCGAGCGAGTGGGGCGCGACGAGAGTTGCCGGAGCGAGGGCCGAGCGCTGCATGGGGCTCCTCGAGGACGACGAGATCTTCTTCCACTACCTCTTCGTTCGACAGCCAGAGCCGGACGACTCGACAACATATCACTCACCGTCGACCGCCGCTCGCCGGAGGAGATTTCCTCGCAGTTCCAGCGCCGCGCCTCTAGAATCTCGCCCTTTTCCCGAAAAGCCCGGATCCGATGCACGAGCCGCAGCGCGCCGCACAGACCACAGGAGCGGTGTTCCGAATCTGGTGGCCGCTGGCCGCAAGCTGGCTCCTGATGGGGCTCGAGCTGCCGCTCGTCAGCGCGATCATCGCTCGGTTGCCGGATCAGAAGCTCAACCTCGCGGCCTATGGCGGAATTGTCTTCCCGATCTGCCTGGTGATCGAGGGACCGATCATCATGATGCTGGCTGCCTCGACGGCGCTCTGCAAGGACATGGAGAGCTACCGAAGGCTGCACCGATTCATGATGATCGTGAGCGGGGGGCTGACCGCCATCCATGTCGGTTTGGCTTGCACACCGCTCTACGGCTGGGTCATGCCGGCCCTGTTCAATGTCGATCCCAAGGTGCTCGAGCTCGCCCGGCCGGGCCTGATCCTGATGCTTCCCTGGACGTGGGCGATCGCGTATCGCCGGTTCCAGCAAGGTGTCCTGATCCGCTTTGGCCACACGCGAGCCGTCAGCTTGGGCACGCTGATTCGGCTGTCCACGAATGCTGGCGTGCTGTGGCTCGGCGCGACGCTCGAAACGGGGTCGGGTGTGGTCGTGGCGACGACGGCCGTCGCCTCTGCGGTGATGGCCGAGGCGATCTACGCCGGCTTGCGGGTCCGCCCGATCTTGAGAGGGCCCTTGCGTCTGTCACCCGCGGCTGAGAAGCCACTCACCCTGTCTCGCCTCTTGGCCTTCTACGTCCCTCTGGCGCTGACTCCGTTCTTCAACCTGCTCACCCAACCGATCGGCAGCATCGCGATGAGCAACATGCCGAGGTCCATTGCCTCGCTGGCTCTCTGGCCGGTGGTCAACGGGCTGGTGTTCTTGCTTCGCGCTCTCGGCTACGCGTGCAACGAGGTCGTCGTCGCTCAGCTCGAGCATCCAGGAACCTGGCATGCGCTCCGACGCTTCATCACCTGGCTCAGCCTCGTGGCATCGGGGCTGCTGATCGCGATCGCCGCAACGCCCCTCGGCGAGCTCTGGTTCGGCGGCGTCTCCGATCTCGAGCCCGAGCTGGTCTCGTTCGCCAAGAAGGCGATCTGGATCCCGATCCTGATGCCGGCTCTGAGCGCGTTCCAGAACTGGCTGCAGGGCATCCTCGTTCATGCGCACAAGACGCGCGCCATCCCCGAGAGCATCTTCCTCTCGCTCGTGACGATCTCGATCGTTCTGACGGCCGGTGTGATCCTCGATTCGGTGCCCGGTTTGTACGTGACCTTGTCCGCGGTCTTCCTGGGCAGCATCGTCCAGACGGTCTGGCTCACTTGGCGCAGCCGATCCGTCCGGGCCGAGAGAAGAGCCCAAGAGCCCCAAGAGTGAGTCGGAGTGCCGAAGCCGAGCAGGAGCTTGATCAGTCACGATGGCACTGCCCGAGCGATCTTCGGCCTTCTACCGATTCCCCTCGGCCTGTCGGATTCTGGCTTCTTGCCGCGCGCCGAGGCAGAATGCCTCGCGAATCCTGACAGTGACTCGAGGAGAGAGCGATGATCTTGGCCGGCGACGTCGGCGGCACGAAGACCAACCTGGCGCTGATTGGGCCCGATGGCGAGCTTGGCGAGACCCGCTCTTGGCCGAGCGCGGACGACAGCTCGCTGGGACGTCTGGTGAAGCGCTTTCTCGCGGAGACCGGGACGGACGTCGAGGTCGCCTGCATCGGAGTCGCCGGGCCGGTCCGAGGCAATGTCGTTCACGCGACGAACTTGCCGTGGACCGTCGAGGCCGGCGCGCTCCGTGCCGAGACCGGGATCGACGCGATCTGGCTCATCAACGACCTGGAGGCGACGGCCTACGGCATCGATTGTCTCGGGGAAGGTCAGCTACGAGTCCTCAACGAGGGCAACCCGGCTTTCGACGGCAACCGCTCCGTGATCGCGGCGGGCACGGGACTGGGAGAGGCCGGGATGTACTTCGATGGCGAGCGCTACTGGCCCTTCGCCTCGGAAGGCGGTCACTGCAGCTTCTCGCCGCGGAACGAGCTCGAGCTGTCGCTCTGGCGCTTCCTCGCCGCAGAGAAGCGGCCAGTGCCGGTGAGCTGGGAGCACGTGGTCTCAGGGCCCGGTCTCCATGCGATCTACCGGTTCCTGGCGAGCACGGGCGAGCACTCGGTCCCGACCGAGCTGAAGGAGCAGCTCGAGACCGCCAAGGATCCTTCGGCCGTCATCTCGCGGGACGGATTGGCTGGCCGCTTCGAGATCTGCACCAAGGCCCTCGATCTGTTCGCGACGTTGTACGGTGCCGAAGCCGGCAACCAGGCGCTGAAGATCATGGCGAGCGGAGGCGTCTACTTGGGAGGCGGTATCGCCCCGAAGATCCTGCCCAAGCTCGAGGAGCGCTCGTTCCTGGACGCGCTCTGCGCGAAAGGCCCGATGGAGAAGGTACTCCGCGAGTTCCCCGTGGCCGTGATCCTCGAAGATCGCTGCGCCCTGCTGGGGGCCGGGGAGTTCGCGCGTCGGCGTCAGGGATGAGGTGCTCATGTGCTCATGTGCTCATGTGCTCATGTGTTCATGTGCTCATGTGATTCGGAGCGCCGGCTTCAGCCCGTCTCGGTGTCCTCACTCCAGGTGCTCGAGGACGCCGGCTTCATTCAGCCCGATCTCCGTGTCGGCTCTGGTTCTCTCGACGGATCACCAGAGCCGGGTCGGACGCCATTCCCCGGTGACTCGGCCGTCCTCGACGAGATGGTACGTCTCGAAGAGCGCCGCCGTCATGCAGGAGTGGTTCGGGATGATCCGGATCTTCGAGCCGACGGGGAACGCCGAAAGGGACTCGGCGGAGGGAACGGTCACCTGACCGTGCTCCTGCGAGAGCGACTGGAGCCGGAAGTCGGGAAACGCCTCTGCGCCATCCATCGAGACGATGCGTCCGTATCCACGCTCACCACCGAGATGATCGGCGCCGAGGTCCTTGGAGAGCGCGAGGGCGCCCGCGTTGATCATGAGCTTGCGCTGCGCCGGATAGTGGGCGACCACCGTGGCGAGCACGGAGAAGGCGACGTCCTCGAGCGCGCACGAGCCGATCTCGACTTGGAACAAGTCGAAGAAGGCGTAGTTGCCGGGCCGTACCTCCGTCACGCCGTCCAGGTGCTCGGCGGGAACGCAGAGGGTCGGCGTCGAGCCGAGGCTGACGGTGGGTACTTCTAGCCCGGCGGCCCTCAGCTTCTGTGCGAAGCCGACGACCTCGTCGCGCTCTTGCCGGGAGACGGCGCGGATCTCGTCCAGCGTCTTCGCCGCGTAGGAGTGGCCGCCGTGCGTGAGCACGCCTTCGAAGCGCAAGCCTTCGGCCCCCGCGATCCGTGCGGCCAACCTGACCGAAGCAGGATCTGCGGGGTCGACGCCGGCGCGATGATAACCGCAGTCCACCTTGAGCAGCGTCGCGATCGTCCGGCCACGCCTGCTCGCTTCACGAGCCAATGCCTCGACCGTCTCTGCCTGGTCGACCAGCACGTGAAACGCCTTCAGCTTCGCGGAGAGCTCGAAGACCTCGTCCAACTGGTCGGGAGGCAAGGGAAAGGCCCAGGTGATGTTGTCGAACCCGCCCTCGGCGAAGAATCGGGCCTCCGCGAGCGTCGAGACGGTGATGCCGCCGAAATGACCGCGGACTTGGAGGCGCCCTGCTTCGAGGCACTTGTGAGTCTTGACGTGAGGCCGAAGGCGCACGCCCAGCCGGTGAGCGGTCTCGGACATGCGCCGGGTGTTGCGCTCGACGACCCGCGGGTCGACGAGCGCACAAGGAGTCTTCAGCCGATCGACGGATTGATTTGCGCCCGCCGAGACGGGCGCGTCGGCGATCTCGCTCATTGGATGGTGACGCTGGCCCAATTGCTCAGTCCACCGACGCCGGGTGCGCTGGTGAAGGTTTGAAGCTCTTGGAAGTAGCCCACCTTCCCGATGAGATTCGGGTTGTTCGGCAGGTTGGCGACGTCGGTCGCGTGTCCCGTTCCGTCGAGCGTTCCGAGGCGAATGCAGAAGAAGGGAGCATTCAAGAACAGGGTTCCGAACGGAGCCACCGGGACCGGAACGGGCGCGAGGGCGTAGGCCAGGAGCAGGCAGTAGGGATCATTGGCAGCACCGTCGCTGTCGACCTGGACGAAGCCGCCCGGTGTCGGATTGCCGCCGACGGTGATGCGCGGGACATTGAGCTGGGCCAAGGCGCTCTGGACGTCGGGGCGAGGACCGATCTGTCCGCCCGAGCCTTGGGGCGTGCCGGTGCTCGTGAGCAGGGATCGCAGCGTGAACGGGTCGATGTCACTGCCGAAGATCTGACGATGGATGGCGGCGAGCTGGATGCCGGCGCCCGTCACGATCGGCGTCGCGCTCGAGGTCCCCGAGAAGCCGGCCGTGTACTCGCGCGGCTCGGTGGGGAAGCCTTCGGACCACAGATCCCCATAGCCGCTGGTCACCACATTGAAGCCCCAGCCGTGGGCGTCGAGACGCGACCCGTAGTTCGAGAAGCTCGCCTTGTTCAACGAAGAGCCATCGGACGCGCCGACCATCACCGAGCCCGAATCGCGGACGTTCTTGTCGAACTTGCCGCCGTAGGAGGCGCTGTCGAGATCGTTGTTGCCATTGCCCGACGCCGCGAAGACGTGAATGCCGTTGGCGGTGGCCGTCTGCACGGTCGCGAAGATCGAGTCGGAGTACTCGCAGGGGTGCGGCGCGGGCGGACCGGCGAAGCACTGCACCTCGAGCACGACGACATCACCCGGGTTGGCCGCGGCCGCCGCGTTGGCGATAGCGGTCGGTACGTTCGCGGAGCTTCCCAGGTGGGAGGAAAGCAGGACGTCGGAATCCGAGACGATGCCCACCACGCCGGTGCCGTTGTCCTCACCGACCAGCTCGCCGAGCACCGCGGTGCCGTGGTCCCAGGGGTAAGGAGCCGGGGTCAGCCCGACGAAGTTGCCGAGCGCCTTGTGGCTGATGTCCTCGTGGTCGTCGGTCCAGCCGGTCTCGACGTCGACGATGGTGATGCCGACTCCGCGGCCGCCGGGGAAGCGCTGTCCGTAGTCGGCGTCGACGCCGAGCGGCGCGGCCTGGCGATACCCCTGCTGGCTCTCGAAATCCGGGGCGATCAACGCGCCGGCGCTCGGCGGCGGGCCCAGTCGCACGAGTGTCGGATCGGATATGCCGGCGGAGGGGTAGGCGATCTCGACGATCTCGAAGCGGTTCAGGGCGTCGCAGATCTCGCCGATCGGTCCCGCCTGCTCGAGCTCGAGCCGATAGAACAGGTTCAGGTCGTGCAGCGTCTTGCCGCTCCGCGCCTCGCCCGACTGGCGCCACGCATCGAGCCAGGCCTCGGGCTGCTGGAACAGGCGGCTCAGCTCGCCGCCGACCGTCAGGATGTACTCGTTGACGCCGCGGATCTCGCCCAGGGCGCTCGTGAAGGCTCCTTGGCGCAGGCGGACGTCCGTTCCGTGGCGAAACTTGATCTCGATCGTCCGGTCCGACTGTCCATTGCCGGCGAACGTCTGGGCCGGCTTCGAGCTCAACGGGGCGGGGGACTCATCCTGGGCCAGCGCCACCGACGTACCGGCGACGAGGAGACCCACGGCGAGGAGAGACGAGCGCATCATGATCAACTCCTGACAGTCGGCATTGGCCGTCCCGAGAAGGACGAGCGGCCGGATGGGATTGGGGGAAGTGCGTGGCCGATTCTGCGGGGTCCAGCTTAACGGCGACCCCCCGAGATGCGGAAGTGGGCATTCTGTTCCCGGCACAGATGTCCCACTTTGGGCAATCCGTTCCCGGCACAGATGTCCCACTTTGGGCATTCTGTTCCCGGCACAGATGTCCCACTTTGGGAGATCGCGAAGTGGGCCATCTGTGCCGGGAACGGATTGCCAACCTCGAAAGTGGGCCATCTGTGCCGGGAACGGATTGCCAACTTCGAAAGTGGGCCATTCGTGCCGGGAACGGATTGCCAACTTCGAAAGTGGGCCATTCGTGCCGGGAACGGATTGCTCACTTCAACGGAGGGCGCGGGCTCGCTCGGCTAGCTTGGGGAAGCCTTGCCTCTCGCAGTAGGCGTCGAAGCCCTCGGCGGGAACTCCGGAGGTCGCGAGGTCTTGGCTCGACTCCTCGATGGGGGCGTCGGTGCGCAGAGTGGCCAGTCGCTTGAAGAGCAGCGCATCGTCAAGCTGCTCGCGGAGCGTCTCGGCTCGGCTGACCGCGCCGCGCACCTTGACCGTCCACTCCGCGGCATCGAGAGGAATGGCCTCGATCGAGCCGTACTCCTCGAGAACGGTCGCGGCGGTCTTGGCACCCCAGCCGGGCAAGCCGGGAAAGCCGTCGGCGGAGTCGCCCATCAGCGCGAGGAGGTCCGCGATGGCGCTCGGCGGCACACCCCACTTCTCGTGGACGGCCGAAGCGTCGTAGTCGAGGCTCCTTCGCCGGTCTCGCAGCACGATGCGATCCCCCTCGACGAGCTGAGCGAAGTCCTTGTCGGGCGAGCAGATCACGATTCGCTCGAAATCGTGCCGAAACCGGGTGATGGCGCTGGCGATTCCATCGTCCGCTTCGAAGTCGGTCATCGGCCAGACCGTCACGCCCAACGCTCGCAGCCCCTCCTCGGCCGGGCCGAACTGGGACAGGAGCTCCTCGGGCACACCCGCCTCGGTCTTGTACCCGGGCCAGAGATCGTTGCGAAACGAGCGCACGACATGGTCGGTCGCACAGCCCAGATGCGTCACCTCTTCATCGCGAATCATCGCGATCAAGCTGGAGAGCAGCCCGTACACGGCGCCGATGGGCTCGCCGGCGGGCGTCTCGCGCGGCGGTGCTCCGAAGTTGGCGCGGAACAGCTCGTAGGTCGCGTCGACCAAGTGCAGCGTCGTCATTGGATCTCCTACTGCCGAACGATCCTCGAGAACTTCATCAGCGGGAGCTCGCCCTCGACCGGTTCGACGCGCAAGCCGCGCTTCGCCAGCCCCCGCTCGAGCGCCTGCATCGCCTGCTGATGCGCTCGCCGCCCGGCGTTGCCGGGCGTCACCTGGAGCAGCACCGCCGGTGCGCCGCCCATCACGGCCTGCGCCAGCGCGTCCAGCCCCGCTCGCCCGGCATCGGTGATGGCACCGTCGGCGCACTCGACGATCGTCGGGAGATGCGCGCGACCGTGCTCCGCCGCGGCGAGGAGCGCGAGCGGCTGCTCCTTGAGGCCACTCGTCGTCTCCTTCATGACGAGGGGCAGGAGATGGTCGGTCGGCTCCAGCACGTAGAAGTCGAGGAGGGGGATCGAGATGTCGGAGACGATCCACGATCCTTCCGCGATCTGCTTGGCGACGCGCTCGAGGTGCTCATGCACCGGCGGCGGCCGATCGAGAGACACGCTCGAGCGGATGATCCCGAAGAGGTGCTGCCCGGCCGCAGCGGTGAAGAGCAAGGCCAGGGCGATCAGCGTTGCGTGGCGTCCTTGCAGCGAGCGCTCGATGCCGCGCTTCAGAATCGCCACCGTACCGAGTGCGATGCAGGGCGGCACGAGCGGCGCCAAGGGCAAGACGAAGCGAGCGTCTCGCCACTTGTAGAAGAGGTACGCGCCGATGAGCGTGCCCCCGCCGATCACGAGCCCGCTGGCGAAGCTCCGTGCCGCGCCGCCGCGGTGCCACGCCCGAGCGAGTCCGAAGAGGGCCAAGACGGCCAGGATCGGGCTGAAGAGCAGATCCTCGGGCCAAACGCGCCCGATGAAGAGATCGGTGTACTTCTCCAGATTTGAAGTTTTGAGCCAATGAAACTCGGCCGGCGGGCTCAGGAGGTAGTCCGCCGAGAACGACGCGCTCGCCTGCCCGAACGACTCGGGCAGCCAGAACGCGTAGCCGGTGCCGAGCGGGCTGCCGTAGAGCTCCGCTTGGAGCCAGCCAAAGGCTGCCAAGGGCAAGGCCGCGGGAATCGCGAACCAGGCCAACGCGGAGACGGGCACGCGCCGGCGAGCCACCTCCCAGACCAGCACGAGGGCGAAGGCCATCGACAAGGCGCCGTTGGTGATGCGAATCGTCGGCGCGTAGCCGGCGGCCAATCCGAGACCGACCAAGGCGAGCCGCAAAAAACTCTCCCCTTGGGATCGCAAGAGGACCTTCGCCGCGCCGAG
>JAVJTD010000086.1:0-45915 GCA_040219065.1 Planctomycetota bacterium | reverse complement strand
GGGACCCTCCCCGGGCCGAGCGAGGACCGATCGCTCCGCTCACGGCTCTCACCCCACTGTCAGTCGAGGCCCTCCTGGTCGGCGCTCCCGCATGTTTCAGATCAGACCGGCTGAAGCCGGCGCTCCCGAATGACCGTTGAGATTCTCGTCACACCGGGCCGCGCCGCCGGGGTGTCTCCTCGTCATCGGGCTTGTCCGGCTTCGCTCGACGACGGATGAGCTCCTCGAGCCGCGCGAAGGGGAATGAGTAAAGGTTCCTCAGCCCAGCGACATTCGACACGTGACGCAGCGCTCTTCGGACCTCGCCTTGGAGCTCGCCCAGGACGGCGATCCGCCGCACCTCGCCTTCCTCACGAACCGCCAGGAGCCGGTGCATCGCGTAGAGACCCAACAGCGCGGACAGGAGGAACACGAAGTCGAGCCCCACGAGATCCAGCGCCGGCAGGTCCAGCAGCATCGATCCGTCGGACCTGGCCATCCAACGCAGGTTGATCGTGAGCTGCTGATCGACCAGTGCGTCCGCCATCAGCCCCGCCAAGATCGGCGCGAGCGTCGCGGCGACTCCATTGACCAGCGCATTCATCGCGAGGTAGGCCGTCGCGCGTCCCTTCGGGGCGATCTTGAGCGTGATCGTGCTCGCACAGAGATTCACACCGGCCGTCGAGATGCCGGCCATCACGTGGATGAGCACGAGCAAGGGAATCGTGAAGGCGTGGGGATCGGGCAACGTCAGGAAAGGCCACATCGCGATCGTGATCACGAACAGCAGCCCGGAGACGCCGAGCACGGCCTTGTTGCTGAAACGGTCCGCCAGAGTGCCCCAGATCCGAAAGAAGAGCGCGTTCACCACCTGGCTCGCGACCGAGAGCAGCAAGACGACCGGCATCGCCAATTCGAGTCGCTCGAGCATGTACACCGCGAAGAATGGCGCCGCCAAGTTGATCGCGAAGTTCCACCACCCGAGGAATCTGAGGAGCTGCCGAAAGTTCGGCTCCTCGAGCGGCTCTCGCAGCACCGCCCCGAGGCCGCGCGGCTCGTGCCGAGGCATGCGGGGCTCGGGGATCCGCATCAGGTAGGTCACGCCCAGCAAGCCCGCGGACGCTCCCACGGCGAACAGGGTGCTGTAGAGGCCCTTCTTCGACATCTCGGCCCAGTCCGCGATGACGACCGCCAGGATCGCGATCAAGGTGAGCCCGGCCGAGGCCGCGGTGGCAAAGGCCAGCCGCTTGCCGAAGTAGCGACCCTGGATCTCCTCGGGCACGAAGTCGCGCATCCAGGAGTTGAAGGCACAGCCCGAGACGGTGCCGAGTGTGAAGTACAGAAGGAGCCCGCTGAACAGGGCCAAGACGCGATACGACTCGGGGATCCACCACGGCACGATGGCGACCGAGAGGAGGAAGAGGCGGCTCAGCCAAGAGTGCACGACCACCAAGAGCTTGCGCAACCCGGTGCGGTCGACGAGCACGATCGCCGGCACTTGCAGCACTTGAGAGAGCGGTCCGGCAGCGGCGAGGACGCCGATCACGAAGTTCGATGCGCCGAGCAGGAGCGCGAACGCGACGAGGAACGCCCCTCCGGTGAAGGTGCCCATCACCTGTGAGCAGGCGCCGTCGTACAGGAGATGCCGCATGCCACGCTCGACGTCCTCGGACGAGATCGTGTCACGCGGTCTCAGGAAGCGCGGCAACCAGCCCATCGAACCTCGGCGCCAAAAGGCGCCGCCTCATCCCTTCACGCCCAGAGCATCAGGCCATCGGTCACCGAGGAGACCCGCCCTTCGCCCTTCACGCGCAGCCGGACGCCCGAGGCATAGCTGCCGGGCCTCTGGATCGTGATGCGACCCGCGTACTGCGCCCGTCCGTCTTCGAGCTGCTCGAGGCAGTCGAGCTGAACACCCCTCGGTTGGAGGAGATCGCTCCCCCCGCGGCCGTAGCCGACCAACAGCTCGACGATGAGCCGATCGATCGGCAGGGAGCCCAGCGCCACACGCACCTGCACGGCGACCGTCTCGCCGACCGACAGGTCACTCAGGTCGGACACCGTCACGTCCTCGATCACCACCTCACGCAATGCGCGCCGCAGCGTCTGGTGGAGCGCCGCTCGCTCGCGGCCGACCAGCCACCGATCCTCGGAGAGCGTGGCGAACTCCTGGGAGAGGGGACGGTAGGCGTGATCGCGATACTCCGAGACCATACGGTTGGTATTGAAGTGCGGAGGAATCGTCTCGAGGGAGTGGACGACCCGGTCGAGCCAGCCGTGCGGCAGGCCGTCGTCGCCCCGATCGAAGAAGAGCGGCAACAGCTCGTCCTCGAAGAGCTGGTAGAGCTCGGAGGCGTCCATCTGGTCCTGGAGGGCGGCATCCCCCATCGACTCGCCGCCGCCGATCGTCCAGCCGTTCTTGCCGTCGTACGCCTCGCACCACCAGCCGTCGAGCACCGAGAGGTGCAAGCCACCGTTGGCGGCGACCTTCATGCCCGAGGTGCCGCTCGCCTCGAGTGGGCGCGTCGGGTTGTTGAGCCAGACGTCGACGCCCTGGACCATGGCCCTTGCGAGCTCTTGGTCGTAGTCCTCGATGAAGTACAACTTGCCCAACAGGCCTTCGCTCCGGCTGGCCTCGAAGATCTCGCGCAGGAGCGCTTGGCCGTGCCCATCGCGCGGATGTGCCTTGCCCGCGAAGATGACGATCAAGGGCCGGCTCTCGTCGCCGAGCAGCGCATGCAGCCTCTGAAGGTCCAGCAACAGGAGACGAGCGCGCTTGTAGGGCGCGAAGCGCCTGGCGAACCCGACCACGAGCGCGTCGTCACGCAGCCCTTCGATCTGCCGATTGAGGACGAACGGGCCTTCGTGACGCTGCTCGGCGGCGACGCGGATCCTCTGCTCGAGGACCTCGAACATCCTTCGCTTCGCCGCCAGGCGCACCTCGAAGAGCCGCTTGCGATCGACCTTGTCCTGGCAGTGCCGGAAGTCGTCAGCGGTCACCGGCCGCGAGAGCGAGCCGACGAGCTCACGGCTCAGGGCTGGCGTGATCCAGGTGGGCAGATGGACGCCGTTGGTGATGCCCGAGACCGGCACCTCGCTCTCGAGAAGGCTCGGCCAGTAGGGATGCAGGAGAGCCTTGGAGACCTCTTGGTGCTTCTTGCTCACGCCGTTGACGAAGGCCGCAAAGGTCAGTGCCAGATACGTCATATTGAAGTCGTGACCGTCGCCGGGCGCGCCGCCCAGCTCGAAGAAGCGCTCCCAGGGCAGCCCAAGCCAGCCCGCCACGTCGGAGAAGTACCGGCGGATGAGATCTTCGGGGAAGCGATCGTGGCCGGCAGGGACCGGTGTGTGCGTCGTGAAGATCGTCGTCGAGCGCACGACCTCTCGGGCCTCGTCGAAGGTGAGGCCATCGTTGCGGATGAGCCCCGAGATTCGCTCGAGCGCCAGGAACGCGGCATGCCCCTCGTTCATGTGGAACACGCTGGGGTGGATCCCCACCTTCTCGAGCAGGCGCGCACCGCCGCGCCCCAGCACGATCTCCTGGAGGAGCCGGTTCTCCAGCTCACCGCCGTAGAGGTACTCGGTGATCGTGCGGTCCTCGGGCCGGTTGCCGTCGACGTCCGCGTCGAGCAGATAGAGCGGTACGCGGCCGACATCGACGCGCCAAGCACGAAGGCGCAGCGGTCGACCCGGCAGGTTGACCTGGACCTCGAGCGGCAGCCCTTCGGCGTCACGGACCAAGGTGAGCGGCAACCGATTGGGGTCGTTCTCGGCCGGGATCGCGAGCTGCTCGCCGCGCGCCGTGACCCTTTGGGTGAAATAGCCGTGGCGATAGAAGAGCCCCACCGCCACGAGCGGGAGACCCAAGTCACTCGCCGCCTTCAAATGATCACCGGCCAGGAGACCGAGGCCGCCGCTGTAGATCGGCAAGGACTCGTGCAGCCCATACTCGGCGCAGAAGTAGGCGACAGGGCGGTCACTCGGGATGACGGCATCGTCGGGCTGGACCTTCATCGCTTGCCGGAAGCGCGCCATGACGCGCTCGAGCGTCTCGACGATGTCGGGATTCGCGGCGGCGCCCTCGAGATCCTCGGGGTAGACCTCCCGCAGGAACGCGACCGGGTTGTGCCCCGAGCTCGTCCAGCGCCGATCGGAGATGCGCTCGAAGAGCGCCGGTGCCTCGGGATCCCAAGCCCACCAGAGGTTGCGGGAGAGCTCGGCGAGCTGGTCGAACGGCGGCCTCAACCGAGCCGAGACCTCGAAGGACAGCAGCCGCGGCTCCGAGGCGCGCGGCCTCGGCCGGACGGGCAGGGACACCTGGGCCCGATAGGCGGCGGTGCCGGACGCTTCGGAGCGGCTGCTGCACGCGGCGAGGGCCATCTCGAAAGAGCGCTCGTAGTGCTTGATCAGGTCGGACCAGGCGGTCTTCTGTGCCGTGCGACGACAGGTCTCCGCGACCTGGTCGCGATCGGGCCGACGCTCGAGGAAGTCCTCGATGAACTCGGCGAGGCTCTCGGCCGACTCGGAGTAGGGCACGCGCATTCGGGGCAGGACCCAGACGCCGTCCTCGACGCCCAGCCCTTCCTCGAGGCACCAGCGGCCGAAGCCGGCGTAGTCGGTCGTCACGGTCGGGACACCGACGGCGAGGCTCTCCTCGGGCGTGTATCCCCAGGGCTCGTAGAAGGACGGGAAGCAGGAGAGGTCCATGCCGGAAAGCGCGGCCTCGTACGGCATGTCCAGGAGACCGTCTTCCCCCTCGAGGTAGACGGGGACCTGGATGATCTTCACGCGCGAGCCTTTGGCGTTCTTCAGTCCGAGCAGGCCGCAGAGCTGATGCACGGGGTCGCCGTCGGCGTCGAAGAGATTGTGCGTCGAGAGGCCGAGGGGCTCCTTGGGCACGGCCTCCGATCGCAAGCGCTCCTGGATCACCGGCCTCAGGCCCGAGTTGCCGGCCGGGACCAAGATGAAGAGGACGACCTGACGCCCGCCCGTGCGGCGGTCGACGCGCGCCATCGCCTCGAGCAGAAGATCCAGTCCCTTGTTGTGCATCTCGTACCGACCCGAGATGGCGATCAGGGCAGCGTCCTCGAGCGGCTCGCCGCAGAAGACGCTCGCCAGGCGGCGCAGCCGGGCGGTCACCTCCTCGCGCTTCAACTCACCGATGATCTCGTCCATGAAGCTCAGGTCGATGCCGTTGGGCAAGATCGGGTCGGGCTTGCGGCCGTGGAGCACCTCGGCCTCGTCGCCGGTGATCTCGCTCACGGTCGTGAAGACGTCGGCCTCGCGCGCGCAGCAGCTCTCGAGAGAGTGCTTGGAGCGCACACCCACCTGGACGGCGACCTCGTCGGGCGTCCGGTCCCCCAGCCCCTCGAGGGGCGTGTCGCCCGTCGCGGCGATCGACCGCCCGAGGATGGTGGCGTGCGTCGTGAAGATCGTCCCGACGCAGGGCACGGTCCGCTTCAAATGAAGCAGTGCCGTTCCCGTCATCCACTCATGAGCTTGGACGACGACGCTCTCGTGCTGCGGAGCCAGAGCCTCTTGCCAATAGGCCTCGATCACCCGCCCCGCCGCATGCCCGAACAACACCGGCTCGAGATAGTCCCAGCCGCCGAACAGGGAGTCGACGCGGTACTTCTCCCAGAGCCCGGCCAGGATCGCGTCCCGTTGCGGGATCAGCCCCGAGAACTCGACGAGCACGACCCGCGGGCGCCCCGGGATCTTCCAGCGGCCGACGCGAATCGGCAGCCCCATCTCTCGGCAGCGCTCGGCGAAGCCCGGCAGCTCGTCGGTCGGCTCGAAGTGCGGCGATTGCTGCTCGTGCGAGAGCAGCCAGGGACCGATCGCCCAGTAGCGATCCCCGAATCGCTCGACCAGCGTCTTCGCCTTGGTCGAGACGACCGTATGGATGCCGCCGACCTTGTTGCAGACCTCCCAGGAGATCTCGAAGAGATGGAAAGGACGCGACACGACACGAAGCTCCAAAAGAGAGCAGTCAGGAGTGGGACCGACCGATCGGCCGGACGACAGCGGACAGTCCTTCTATCAGCATTCGGCGCAGAGGCCCCCCGAACCTCTGGAGAATCCGGGGCTTCTTCGGGTCGTGACGATTCCCCCTCCCCGGTCGTCGTCAGGTCTCGGCGCCGGTGGCCGAGGCCTTCAGCGCCTGGTCCGCGCGACGAGAGAGGTCGTCGAGGACGTTCATGAACGCGATGAAGGCGTCGTGGGGGCTCGCATACGGACTGAAGTACTTGTGCACGTCCCCGTCGGCGAACCACTTCGTGCACATGTAGTAGAGGTGGTCGGACGTCGTCAGGCGCCTCCAGGAGTGCGCGAACTCCGCTCGTCCAGCCGCCTCCAGCTCTCGGACCTTCTCACCCAGCTCGTACAGCGCCTCATTGGCCGCCGTCTGCATCCGATTTCCGAGCCAGGCGGTCAAGTCTCGCTCGGTGTCCGCCCAGGACACCGGATGTGGCAGGTCGAGCCGCGCCACAGGATCCTCTGCGTCGATCAGCTCGGACGGCGTCCAAAACCGGAAGCGCGGATGCCGCAGCACGGCCTCGGGCAGGTGACGCATGAACTCGAAGATGCCGGTGTCCGCCCACTGGTGCTCGCCGAACGTCTCGAAGTCCATGAAGAGCCCGAGGAAGCGATCCTGCTCGGGCACCTCGTGCACCCAGCTCGCGAACTTCTCCGCGGTGAGCGGCCACTCGTCCCACGCTCGGTTGCTGAAGCGGAATGCGATGTCGTCGGAGAAGCGGTAAGTGCGGAGCAGGAGCTTGATCCGCTCGCAGCCCTCGGGGCGATACAGCCGGTGCGGGCTCCGCCAGCCCAGCACGTGGTCGGCACCCTCGCCCAGGATCCCCTCGAAGCCGAGCCGCTCGGCTTGGGCGGCGACGTCGTTGCTGACGACCAGCTCGGTATTGCGGAACACCCTGGGCCGCTTGCCGAAGAGCCTCTCGATGCGATCGGCGTGGCTGCTCACCTGATGGCGGAATTCTTCGGGATCGAAGAGCGCCGAGAGCGAATGGTGAGACGTCTCGGCCAGGAACTCCACGCAACCGGTACGGGCGAGGGCCTGAAAGCTCTCGAGCGTCTCGGGCGACCACGCCTCGAACTGATCGAGCGCCGTTCCACTGATCGAGAACGAGCAGCGGAACTTCCCCTCGAACGCCTCGACCAAAGACAACAAAAGAGCATTCATCGGCAGGTAGCACTTCTCGGCCACTCGCCGGACGATGCGGGTGTTCTCGGTATCGTCGAAGTAGCGATCGTTCCGACCGATGTCGAAGAACGTGTAACGCCGGAGCCGATACGGCTGATGAACCTGGAAGTAGAAGACGATGGCAGTCATGACGCAAGCTCCCGGTACACTCCCAAGACGAGCTGGGCACTCGCCTCCCAACGGAGCCTTTGGATCTCGGTGCGGCCCTCTTCGGTCAACTGCTCGGTGAGCGCCGGGTATCGAATCAACGCGAGGATCTTGTTGGCCAGGTCGTCCACGTCCCAGAAGTCGACCTTGAGCGCGTTCGTCAAGACCTCCGACACGCCGCTCTGGCGCGACAGCACGACGGGACAATCGAGGGCGATCGCCTCCAAGGGCGAGATGCCGAACGGCTCGGAGACCGAGGGCATCACGTAGAGATCCGCCATCGCGTACATCCGCTCGACATCCTTACCCCGCAGGAAGCCCGTGAAGTGCACCTGCCGGGCGATCCCCAGCTCGGCTGCGCGCTCGACCATCCGCGGCAGCATATCGCCGCTGCCGCTCATCACGAACTTCACCTTCGGCTCGATCTCCAGCACGCGCGCCGCCGCCTCGAGGAAGTAGTCCGGCCCCTTCTGGAACGTCACCCGTCCCAGGAAGAGCACGATCGGCTCCTCGATCGCCTTGGCCCCATCGAACCGCTCCCGCTGCTCGCGATGCGTCACCGCATTGTGCACGACGCGGATGCGATCGGCGTTTGCACCGTAGCGGCGCTTGATCAGGCTGGCCGTGTAGTGGCTGACGCAGATGATGCGGTCGGCGTGACGGATACCGAGCAGCTCCAAGTCGCGGATCTCCTGGTTCACCGACTCGCCGCTGCGATCGTACTCGCTCGCATGGACATGGAAGACGAACGGCTTGCCGGTGAGCCGCGACGCCACCACCGCCGCTGGCGCGGTCATCCAATCGTGCGCATGGATCACGTCGAAATCTTGGCGCATCGAGAGCTCGCCGATCGCGACCGCGTAGCGCGCCACCTCGGCCATCAGGTCGGGACCGTAAGCACCCGACAGCTCGAAGCGCTCCTGCCATTTCAACGTCCACTCCGCCGCCTGCACCGGACCCTCGCCCCAGGTCAGCTCCGAGAGCACGCGTCGCAGCTCGGCGAGGGACCGCCGGGCCTCTTGGGTCAAGGGCAAGGGGCCGGCCGCGAGCTTGCCTTCTCGCCGAAGCTGATCCAGTCGCTCCCGGTAGGTCTCCGGTGTCAGATACGGCTGAAGCGGGCTGTCGACCGCCAGCACGTGCGGCGCACCGGGCTCGTCCTGAGCGGCCTCCGCCTCGAGCGCCTCGGCGACCTCCAACGTCTCGGCCAAGAGCTCGGTCTCGGTGCGGAGCTCGCTCGAGGACGTCCGGTCCCCGCGCTTCTCCGTGCGTCCGCGCCCGGTGCGCGAGGAGACGATCTCGTTGCAGCCGATCACCGAGAGATGCTCCGCGTCCTCATCGCCATAGCTCCGCGGGATCACGAACGTCACCTCGACGCCGTGATGCGCCAGCCCGCCGGTCAGGCCATGACAAGCGGTGCCGAGACCGCCCGAGATGTGAGGCGGAAACTCCCACCCCAACATGAGCACTTTCACTCCCGCCTCCCCCTGGTCACGAGCCGATGCAGGCGTAAGAGCTCGGCCGTGCTCCAAGCCTGGGCGATGGTACCGCCCGGACGCTGCGGGGGATCGCCGTCGAAGACCTCGGAGACGTGATGCAGCCCATGCTCGACGAGCGTCGAAGCGAAGCCGTCGATCCACGAGAGCACGCGCTCGCGCCTGGGCTTTCGCCAGTTGTACGCGCGCAGCATCGCCTCGCCGAGGAAGCCCAACAGCCACGGCCAGACGGTGCCTTGATGATAGGCGGCGTCGCGCTGAAGGGGTCCGCCTTCGTAACGGCCGACGTAGTCGGGGTGATCCGGAGCCAGCGTCCGGAGGCCGCGGGGCGTGAGCAGCTCCACCTCGGCGCGCTGCACGATGTCGGTGCGCTTGCCGCGAGAGAGCGGGCTGTACTCGAGCGCCGCCGCGATCACCATGTTCGGCCGAACGCGGTGGTCGACCTCGCCGGTCCAGGAGATGCGGTCGGCGAGCATGCGCTCCTTCGGTAGCCAAAAGCTCGTGAGAAAGGCGCGACCGACCTTGCGGCGCCGATCCATCCACTGCTTGGCCAGGTCCCGATTGCCGGCGCGCAAGGCGAGCCGCTCGAGATGGCGGAGCAAGGAGTACCAGAGCGCATTGACCTCGACGACGAATCCGTCGCGCGGCGTCACCGGCCCTCGTGCGGTTCGTGCGTCCATCCACGTGGCGTTGGTCTCGGTGTCACCGGCGCCGACCAGCCCGTCTTCGCGGCAGCGGATCCCGAGGTCGGTGCCTTGGCCGTAGCACTCGGCGATCTCGGTCAAGGCCGGAGCGTACTCTTCGAGGATGCGCTCAGTGTCACCGCCTTCCTGCTCGTACAAGAGCACCGCGCGGGCGAACCAGAGGGAGGCGTCGACCGAGCCGTAGTGGCTCGAGTCTCGATCGTGACCGTAGATGTTCGGCAAGAGGCCGCGCCGAAGATACGCCAGCGCGCCCGAGAGCACCTCGGCGCAGCGATCGAGCTGACCGCGGGCGAGCGTCAGTCCGGGAAGGGAGATGAAAGTATCGCGGCCCCACTCTCCGAACCAAGGGTAGCCGGCGATGACGCCCGGCCGGCCATGAGTGTCGCGGTAGAGGAATTCCTCCGCCTCGCGCTCCAGGAACGCGACGACCGTGCGGTCCTTCGGCGCCTCCTGGCGCTCCTGCTCGGCATGGAAAAGTCCTTCGGGGCGCTCGCAGGTCTCTTCGATCGAAGCGGCGATGAAGACATCTTGGTGCGGCAGGAGCGGCACCGTGAGGACCGCTGGGCTGAACTGGTCCTCGTGACCGTCGTAGCCGCGAGCCAGGTCGTGCTGATACTCGAGCTTGCGGTACCAGACCGGGTCGACCTCGATGTGCTTCATGGCGCTGACACGGAACCGGATCGCCGGCAGCGTGAAGTACGGCCGACACCAGAAGCCGTCGCGCTCGCGGTGGACGCTCGGGTCGAGGTCCATGTTCTCGAAGGTCAGGGCGTCGGCGACTCGGAAGGGCAGGAGCGGTCGGAGGCGCAGCTCGAGCGGACGATCGAAGCCGCTCAGTCGGTAACGGCAGACGACGGTCCTTTGATCGCGAATCAGCACGATCTCACGCAGGATGCGGGCGCGGCCGATCTGGAATTGCCAGCTCGGGAACGGCACCAGCTCGAAGCGATCGAGGCTGCGATGCCCATGAGGCGACCAGAGGCCCCGATAGCGCGCGATCGAGAGCGGGAACGACTTGCCCTCGCCGTGGACGGTCTCGTCATACCGGGCGAGGAAGTTGTGGCGCTGCTCCGTTCCGGGAGGCGCCATCACCAGCAGCCCGTGATACCGGCGCGTTGGACAGAGCAACATCGACGAGGAAGCATAGCCGCCGGTCCCGTTGGTCAGGAGCCACTCACGCTGGAGACACGTGTCGAGCTGATGACACGCCTCACCCTCGATCGAGAAAGGTAGCTTGGTCTCGATCGACAAGGGAGCGACCGAGGCCGACGAATCGGCAGGCTTCATCCGGAGAATCCTGGGTATACGGGAAGTGGCCAAGACCACGCCGGAGCAGGCCGCTACGGACATCCTCGGGCAGAATGCTGGCTGTCGTGGTACGGGCAGACCATCGCTGGACCTCGGTTGCCGAGCAGCATAGCGGATCGCATCGCAGATTCCAGGATCCACTGAGAGATTGGGAGCGCGAGCGCGATAGGAAGGAGTGCCCGACCTGTCGGTGAGAGCTCTGCTCGAGCGAGCTTGCGCCGGGCTTACCCGTCGGACCGTGGCAGGTGCGGGCCACGGAGCTTCAGATCTGAGGTCTGGGTCCATCCCGAGGCACTGAGATGAAGGACACCGAGACCGGCTGAAGCCGGCGGTCCGAATGCACCGACGCTACCGAGGTGGCAACGCCTCGCGCCAGCCTCCCCACAGGCGCTGCGTCAGATCGGCAGCGACCTCGGCATAGCGGGGATCGTCGGCCAAGTTTTGCACCTCGATCGGGTCGAAGCGGTAGTCGTAGAGCTCCCGGCCCAAGACACTGCCCTGCTCGGTGCGCCAGACGGTCAAGCGATGATCGCGCGTTCGGATGGTGCGTCCGACGACCCCAGTGGGGTCGAGCTCTCCCCGCGGATAGAGGCTGAACGCCGCGCTCTTCCAAGGCTGCTCCGGATCCGACAAGAGCGGCGCGAAGCTGATGCCTTCCAGGCCACCCGGAGTCGGCAGCTCGGCCAGCTCGCAGAGCGTTGGGAACACGTCGACCAGCTCGACCAGGGCTTCGATCCTCTGACCAGGCACGGCTCGGTGCTCAGGTGGAGCGTCCGTCTCGGCGCCGAAAGACAGGATCGGTGGCAACGGCGTTCGTCCAGGCACCCGAAGGATCAACGCCGAGCGGACGTCGAGCTCGTAGTTGGTGTGCTTCGTCCAGCCACCCAGCTCCCCGAGCTTGAAGCCGTGATCCGAAAGGATGACGACGATGGTGTCCTCGGTCAGCTCCAAGGCGTCGAGCTTGTCGAGCAGCTTGCCGATCTGCGCGTCGACGAAGCTGGTCGCGGCGAGATAGCCGTGCCGAAGCTGACGTCCTTCGGCATCGCTGATCGGCTGCGTCGCTAGCCAGGGCTCGGGCAGCTTGGACCCGGGCATGCCGTCGTAGGCCCGAAGCTCGGGGAAGTTGGTGGACGCGATCGCCGGTGACCCCAACGGCGGCTCGACGGGCCACGGCTCGGGCAGGAGATTCGGATCGTAGAGGTCCCAGTAAGGAGCCGGTGCATTGAACGGGAGATGGGGCCTCGAGAACCCGACCGCGAGGAAGAACGGCCGCGGATCGACCGCGAGCGACTCGAGGGTCCGAAGGGCTTCGGCCGCCACCTGCCCATCGAAGTGGTCTTCGTCGAGCGTCAAGCTGCGCTCCGTCGGCGGGCCCAGCGACGCCCGGCGGAGTGCGTCCTCGGACACACCCGCGCCCTGAGCGCGAAGCTCCTTCTGACGGATCAGCATCCGGTTTGCCGGCGAGTGCCAGTTATCAGCGACGGGCCTCTGCGCGGGCTCGCTCCAGGATTCGGGACGATCCTCCTCGTGATGGAAGACCTTGCCGATGCCCATCGTCCGGTAGCCGAGGCTCTTGAAGTGCTGCGGCAACGTGACGACATCCGGAGCGGTCGCCGTCAGCGTCCGGTCGAGGTCGAAGATCCCCAAGCTCTCCGGCCGACGCCCCGTCAGGAAGCTCGCCCGAGACGGGTTGCAGATCGCTTGCTGGCAGTAGGCGCGCGTGAACGTCGCCCCCGAGCCCACGAGGCGATCGAGGTTCGGCGTGATGCCCGTCCCACCGAGCGCGCCGATCATATCGGGACGCAGGTCGTCGACCACGATGAACAGCACGTTCGGCCCCTCGATCGCACGTACCGAGGAGTCGGAGCCGGAGTGACAGGAAGTGAACACGACCGCGAGGAGGATCGCCAAGAGCAAGGCACGCATGGACGGTCTCGACAACCGGAGGACAGGCACCTGGAAAGAGCCTTGTATCACAACTCTGCCGTTCCGCTCTCCAGGTCCCCCCGAGGATTCGCGAGCGACATCGCCATCGGATTTCGGAGGTGAAAGAATCCGGGCAGACGTGGAAGTGTCCACAAGCCGAGCGAGCCCGACACCGAGTCTCCCGTCGACGGCATCCACGAGCGAGCCTGGGCCGGGACAAAGTTCTCCGGTGGGGCAGGATTCCCGTACGACGGTGTCTCGGGCGCACAGCCTGACCGCCTCTCCGCTTCACGTCGCTCGCGGTAATGCCACATCTCCTGACCAGAATCCCTGTTCGGATTCCGCGCCCTCCTCATTTGAACCAATGCCAGGCGCAACGAAGCGCCTCGGCACTCTGGCTCGACACTTCTGAAGGCGAGGAGGATGGTCATGAAATTTCGACTCCACTTCTGTCTGCTCTTGGCAACCGGTATCGCCATGTCGGGCTCGATCGCGTCAGCCACCGTTGACGAGACCGTGCCCTCGAGAGCAACCGTCGCCGCCTTGAGTCGACTCAGCGACGATGAGGCGTTTCGAAACGCCTTGGATCAAGTCCGGGCGTTGAATCCGGACTCGAGTCATCACAAGGAAGGCAACGGCGAGGACCAATGTCAGGACGGGACCTGCAACGGCTGGCTCATCGCGGTGTGGGGAGAAGCCGCCGAGCACTCGGCTCAGGGCAAGCGGCGAGCGGTACGTTCTCTGGCGGACACCTGCCAGGATTGGCTTCGTCGCCATCCCCTCGATGATGAAGGGATGCGCTGCCGTCTGCTCCTGATCTTCGCCGAGTGCTTCCGCCGGTCTCCCGTGGAGAACCGGGCGGCGATTGCCAACTTGATCGCAAGTGTGCCCGCCCCGAACAGCACTCGAGTCCGATCTCGAGTCGGAGACCTGCTCTGTAGTCATGGGCTCGAGGTGAGCTTCGGCAGTCGACGCCGAGGTGGCCTGACTGCCGACGACGTGATGCGGGCGATGGAGCTCTCGCAAGCGTCGTGGCAGGCGATCGCCCGGATCTCAGGAGAAGCCTTGAGCTCCTCCGACCACACGGCTTTGGAGGCCAAGCGATTCTTTTCGGAGTTGCGGCGTTGAACTGAAGCAAGCCGCATTCGGAGCGCCAGCATCAGTCGGTCTCGGCGTCCTCCCGAACCGAGAAGAAAACCGAATGGCTCGAGGAAAGAGCGACTTCGGGAAGCCGGTCGCGGACCCACTCTCTGGGGGGTTCGCGGCCGGATCTTTGTTGGCTCAGCAAGCACCCCGCTCCCGGCTCCAGAGTCATCGAGATCACTGGCTTACATGCCAGGCACCCGGCTGCCTCCCATTCACCTTTCGAGAGAGCTTGCAGCCGGTCAGGTCGGTCGATAACCTTGGAGAGCCTTTAGGAGTGAGTGCGCCGATTGGCGGAAACGAGTCCCCCCGTCCAAGCTGCAAGTCGAAGCATGTCGCCGACGGATCGCGAACCTCAGCCAGGTTCCTCGAACCAAGAGCCGTCTTTGAGCGAGACTGCTCACCTCATCGATCTGGTTCGATCCGGAGACCAAGGTGCTGCAGACAAGCTCTTCGGTCTCTACTTGGTACGGCTGAGCAGTTTCATGCACGGTCGGTTGGGAGAACGGCACCGTCGCCTCCAGGATACGTCGGATGTCGTCCAGGTCGTGCTCGCCCGGGTCTATGAACGCTTGGATCAGTTCGAGAATCGGGGTGTCGGGTCCTTTTGGGCGTTCCTCCGCCAGTGCGCGATGAACGAGGTCCGGACGGTTTGGCGACGCTCGGCGAGGCGGCGGGAAGAGTCTCTCGAGGCGTGCGACTCTGCGGCGGACGAAGTCCCTGCCCCCGACGGACAGCCCTCCGACTTCTTGCTCTCCAACGAGATGTTCGAGTCATTCGAAGTGGCGCTCGGCGAGCATCCGGACAAGGTGCAGAAGGCAGTCATCCTGAAGCTCGAGCTGGGATTGGACTACAGGACGATCGCCGCGGATTGCGATTTCCCAACACCTGACGCTGCGGGGGCGGCCATTCGGAGAGCGCTGAGCCAGATCGCTCGGAGAATGGGAAGCCATGAGTGAACCCCCTTCCTTGTTCGAGCAGCTCGTCGGCAAGATCGCCGATGGTGAGGCGATCGATTGGGATGCTGTTCAAGCAGAGGGCACACTCACCCCGGACGAAGTCCGAGCACTCCGTTCCCTGGACGCGATCCGGCATCTTCAAGACTCGGCGCCTTCTGTCTCTTTGAAGACCGGCTTCGACATTCTCGATCCTCTGGGATCGGGTGGGAGTGCTCAGATCTATCGCGCCGTCGATCGAAATCTGGGAAGGCAAGTCGCGCTCAAGGTGATCCGTCAGGGCGATGGAACGGAAGCTTGGAGACATGACTTCCTGCGAGAGGCCCGCTTGCTCGCCTCCGTAGAGCATTCGAACATCATTCGAATCTACAGCGTGGAGGAGCACGAGGGGGAGATTCAGCTCGTCTTGGAGCTGATCGACGGCCAGTCGTTGGAAGATTTCTTGAAGCAGACCGGACCTCTCGAGTCGAGGGAAGCAGCCCGCATCGGCCTCGACCTCTGCCGAGCTTTGGCGGCCGTTCACGCCAAGGACCTGATTCACTTGGACATCAAGCCGGCCAACGTCATGCGCGAGACCGGCGGCCGAATCGTGTTGCTCGATTTCGGCGTCGCTCGACGGAGAGATCTCGCTGGGGACACGCCTCCGACCGTCCGTGGAACGCCCCTGTACCTGGCGCCCGAGCAGCTCACCTTGGGAGGAAAGAACGCGAGCCCCCGGACCGATCTGTACGCTCTCGGTGTATCGCTCTACACCCTCGTCACGGCACACCACCCGTTCGAAGGCGCGACGGCGGACGAGCTCTACTCGAGGATCTTTGAGGCAGACTACCGCCCCCTTCTCGACCTTCGGCCGGACCTGCCACCCACTTTCGTTCATCTCGTCAAAATCGCGATGGCACGCGACCCGGCGGACCGTTTCGAGTCCGCGGGGCAAATGGCGGAGGCGCTCGCCCAACTCCTCGAGGAAACCATCTTCGAGCTCACCCCGCGAACGGCCTCTCTGACAGAGACGTCAGTCGCCACACCGAGGGCGGCAGACATCGAGATCCGCCCGATGGACGAGCAAAGATTCCGGGAAAGGCCCGGCCTTCTGGTTCTGAGTAGCCGCTCGGTCTCCGGTCACGAGCGCCGAGACCTCGCCCGCGTCGCCTTCGAGCGTGGCCCGATCGCATTCCTGGGCGAGGCGGGCCCGGTGACGTCGATCATCGTACAGGGCGAACCGACACTCGATGACCTCCTGGCGGCATCGATTCTCAGCCGGCAGATTGCCGGCGAGAAGGTGCCCGCCGGTCTCCTGGGCTTCGCGCAATACGCTGCCGCCGTCCGCGCAGGCATTCGTTCGCCCGGAGGCGTGCCCCTCGAGGAGTCGCTGGAAGGGTGCTTCGCCGCGATGCGACGCAACGCCGGCGACGACTTGATCGACCCGGCCGTCTGGGAACGCTTATTCGAACGCTGGACGCTCTTGGAGGACAGCATCTTCGCCGCCGCGGCCGAGGGCCTGCCACCCGAAGAATGCATTCGGCGCAATCCATCCGTCTTCGCCCGAGAGCGAGCCTACTTGGAGCATGATCGCCGCGTCTTCGAGGAAGACACCCGGCGAGGTCTCCGCTGGAAGCTCACCCTCGCCGGAGCTCCTCCCGGTGACGGTCTGCTCCTCGTTCAGCCCAAGAGCCTACTCTTCAAGCACTGGAGCCGAGAGCCCGATCCGGACACCGGCAGACCGAGAGCCCTGCTGCTCGCGGTGCTTTGGACTGAGAGCCGCTGGGTGTTCTCGACCAACCCCGTGGACAGGATCTCACTCCGCGGCTTGTGCGAGGAGCTCCAAGCAGCGGAAGACGCCGCCGCCGAGCCTTCGTCGAATCCCGCCCAATGGTTCGACGGAAGCGCCTTCACCCATAGCCTCATCGCCGCCCCCCAAGGCGGCACCACCCTCCCCGAAGAAGACGTCCTCCTCACCCTCTGGCGCTGGACCCGCGCCCCCTGGCTCCTTCGAAACCGTGCAATCGCCAAGCGAAAGATCTGCGGATACTTGAGTCGATTGCGGTGGTGATCATGGGGCGAACCGAGCCCTGCGCCAGGAACACCTCAATGTGGACTCCCTACCGAGAGGCAAGATCACTCCCTACTGCGAAGAAGCTGTATCAATGACGAATTTGCATCTTCTCCCATAGAAGTGCAGGAGAATACCAGCCTCTGATTGCAGCGCATATGAGGCGACTAGTGGCTTCGAAGCCGGTCTCTGGCCTATCGGATAGGCATCCAAGGCAATATTAGGAAACTGAGGCTGTTGGGGCGAGTGCATCCCAAACTCTCTCAAGAACCCACTCCCGGACGTGCCTGATCCTCCACCAAAACCCAACACCTCAAGGACGTAGCGCTTTCCGGCCTCCATGACCGCTTCGCCACCTCCAGACTTGAGCACCATGTCCTCAGGCACCTGCGTAAAGAACACTTCCAGGAGGTTCCCTCCATAATTAGGTACTCCGTATTGAATCTTGAGATCATTAGCCTCTGGATTGGGAGGAGCTGGAGTAGGCGGAAGGACCACACCAGGAGGATTTGATCCAACAGGCCTGAGAGTGCTATCAACTAAGTCAAGATCACAGTTGTTAAGAAAGTAAAGCGCATCCAACGGATCAGGACTTTCCACTTCGGAATCCGACCCTTGCTCTTCGCACGCAACCAACCCAAGCATTATCAAAGAAAACTGCACGAGAAGCTTCGACCATCTCATCGTGTGCACTCCAATCTCCCACGAACTGCATTTCGGATCTGGTTAAACTTCGACCAGTCATCGACTGCTAACTTGCACGGAACAGGCCGGTCGAATCCCAACATCACTTCCCGAATAACCCAACATGGTCCTGAACCTCTCGGCAACTAACATAGGGGTCAACCGACTCTTGAAACTGCCACCCCGAGCGACTTTAGCGTCACTAAAGTAAGGAACTATCTCACCACGCCGCGAAATCACCCTTACATTCTCCTCTTGGTAGTTCATGGCAAACCAGTCTTCACAAAGCTCTGACACATTACCAAATAAGTCATAGAATCCAAGGCCACTGCACCGCAAACTCCCTACCGGAGCCGCGGACCTCGGCTTATCGAAGTCAATAGCATTGCTAGTGTCCGAGCTTATGACAGGCTCCGCCTGACTGCACTCGCGCGCAACCCACTCCCACTGACTCTCAGTGGGCAAGGAGAGGCTCCATCGCGCCAACCCAGACTTCGCATCTAACCACGGAATCTGCTCCACGGGACATACCAAACTTACCCCGGAACCAATTTGATACCCTGCGACATTGGCTGAGGGAGCATCCCCCGTGAGTCGATACCACTGAGCTTGCGTCATCTCATACTTGGACAGAAAAAACGGCTCGAGGACAATTGATAGCTGCGGGTGTCCGACATGACTTATGCGGTCATCATCTTCCATCAAGCCAACCCTCGCTTCTCCCCCAGGCACAAGGACCATCACGAATCCAGTCTCGGGCTCCATGGCCCAACTCCCGTCAGGCTTCTTGGTCGGCCGCTCTCCTGACAGCACGTGCCAGAATTCCCAGAGCCCCGATTTGGAGTTTCTTTCCAGAGGAACCAGCCCAAGTTGTGGCTCGATTCTTAGGCCGTGATACTCAGGACTCTCTCCTTCATTCGCAATAGATGAAATGGCATTATTCCACACCCCTTCACATTGAGTGATTGAGTCCGATCTGAGGTCACGAGCCAACTTGAGACGGTTCTTTACCACACTGCGAAGGCCCCCATCCGGATCTGTTAGAACCGAGATGAGTTCAACGACGCCTGAAAGCGCGAGCTTACGCCAACGCTCGCCTGACCCAACTAACACAATCCGCCCCCGCTCGACCCTTATAGACTTCTCATTGCTCACTGCCCTCCTCCCTAGCACATCGGCTATCCACTGCATCGCGAGCAGCCTCGGATCGCTGGGGGCGACACCCTGGCTCCGAAGCGTCTCCGCATCGCTATTGTAGCGATCAATACCATAGCGGTTGAATTCGTTTTGCTCTCGTAACAGCCTGACCAACTCCGACTGTTGCTCAGCCTCCTCTTTTGGCGCTCGATTGAGAGAAAAATCCTGAAGGGCCGCTCTGTATTGAGCCCCCCGCCCTCCGAGGTCATCGCACTTCTGCAGCCAGTTTACATAACGAGGAATCGTATCGGGATGAACCGGGAATAGACGAGCAACCTCATCTACGAGGTCACTAGCAGTACGGTAGTCTAGTGCCAACTGAATATCGTCATTCCGCAACCCTGCCTGCCAAGCCAAGAGGAACCCGGAGACAGATACTGTGATGATCAGCATAAATATAGCAGCGCTAATTGCTCGGTGTCTTCTGATCCAGCGCCACAAGAGCGCTGTATTCTTGAGAGTACGTGCCGAGACTGGCCTGCCTTCCGTAAAAGCGTCAAGGTCAGCCGCCATGTTTTCGGCAGTCGCGTAGCGGCGCCTAGGGTCTTTCTCGGTGGCCTTATGTACGATCGCCGCCAGGTCTTGGGGCACGTGCGAAGCCAGCCGCTGCACCGGCACGGGTTCCTCGAGCAGAATCTGCTCAACAAGGCGTGGCCCGGAGTCTCCGTCAAAGAAGGGTCTGTTGGTCAAGAATTCGTAGAGTGTCACTCCCATGGAATAGACATCCACTCGGTTGTCGATGGCCAAAAGGCTGCGCTGAAGAAGCTCCGGCGCTGAGTAACGAAGTGTTCCTTGGAATCCGGTCCGGCTTCGAGTTAGTGAAAAATTAGCATCCGCGATTGCAGCCAGCCCGAGGTCCATGACTACCAGTCGAGTGCCATCTGCAGTTATCATCAAGTTGGCCGGAGAGATGTCTCGATGAATCACTCCCCTGCGATGAAGCTCATGCAACCCTAGAGCCGCGTCTCGAAAGAGCCTCGACAATTCGGTGAGGTCTCTGGATTTTGGGAGATCGACTTGAACTAGGTTCTTCTGACTGACGGCCGGCAGCCCCATAGCGTTGCGTGATCGGACCTCCCTTACGGCACTTGCTACTGCGTCCCTGAGCCGTTTCCCCTCAGCCAGCATTCGACCGACCAACCGAAGATCGGCGCCATCGACGAACTCCATTGCGTAGTACCAGGATCCCCGATTCTGACCCGAAGTGAGAATGCGAACAACGTTTGGATGGTCGCAACGAGCGAGCGCTTCGATCTCTCGCTGGAATCGCCCGACTGCCACAGGATCGTTGTTGGCTGCAGTTGGCAGGGTCTTTAGAGCGACTAATCTCCCCAGACTCTCCTGCTTCGCGAGGTAAACGACGCCCATCCCACCTTCGCCGAGTTTTCCTAGGACTCGAAAGTCTCCTGTGACATCTGCCTCAGGCTCTTCGTCCTCAGTGACGGTCAATTCGTCGGCGTCTTGCTCGAACGCCTCATGGACTGCCGAAGTAGCAGCAGGAAATAGACTCTTGATTCTCTCGCCAGCGAGGATCGTACCCGATGCGAAATCGAGGTACTTTGGCCCTCGCCCATATCCGTTGAAGAAGAAGATCTGCTCGGATCCATCTTCAAAAAGAAGCCACGGATGGAGGTCAGTCCATTCTTCGCCTCGGCTCCAGTACACTCGTTTCGGGAGGAGGTCCCGTGCCACCTCGACCCCTGCCGGATCGAGCACGAGCGGAGCCTGTCCCATCAAGCTGAAAACCCGAGCAACTCGGCGGCCGTCATCGCCAATAACTACTGACTCGATATAGAGCAGGCGACCGCTTTCCGAGAGGAAGCCCTTCTCTTTCCAGCAGTCAATGAGCCCTTCGTGAAGAGTGGCACCGGCGCTACGATAGAAATCGTCTGAACGCACCGAGCCGTGCCCGAGTACATTGTTGCGGTAGGCGGGCAACATGTCGAGCACGCGCTTCGGTGAAGTACGCTCAGGAGCATGTTCCTTACCGATGCCCACAGCCGACAGCAGCCTGTGAACCCCGATCATCGCGTCGCTTTCGACAGGCCGATCGGTGGCTCTGCAGCACTCTACCCAATGAGCGACAGAAGGCCGGGCAGGGAGATCGGAACTGAGATCGCCTCGAAGCGTGGCGGTCAAACGGACCGAAACTTCCCAGGCATAGTACGCAAGGTCATGCCGGTCTTTACTCGACTTCGCATTGTGGCTTCGGCGAATGAGCGCCGAGACGGGCAGCGGCAGGGAATCCATGCTCTCTCCGTGTCCCTTAGCTCTTTCTGGTAGCCTATCGTACGATCGGCGGAACCGTTCGACTAGGTGTCAGCGCGAAAAAAAACCGCTGACAGCCAGCTGACTCGCGTCGATGTGGACCACTTCAAGCTCCTGCAATTACGGAGTACTGTGTGTCAACCTGAGACGACACACCTGGCCGCGTCCCAATGCAGAGCCGTTGGATCTAGCGATCCGGGCCGCTCTTCAGCACCCAGATCGCCCCGCCACGACCCGCGCGATGCCGGCGAGGTCTTTGCGGATGTCGATGGCGGTCAAGGTCGCTTCGAAGAGCTTCGCGACGGCTTCGGCTTGGCCTTGGCCGACTTCACAGACGAGCCAGCCGCCGGGCTTCAGGAGTCGGGGTGCTTCGGCGGCGAAGGTCTTGTAGAAGGACAGGGGGTCCGATTCGGGGAAGAGCGCTTCATTCGGCTCGTGGCGCTCGACTCCGAAGCCTAGCCGGCCTCGATCGTCCTTCGAGACGTACGGCGGGTTCGAGACGATCAGGGCCAGCTTTCCTTCGAGGCCTTGCGCCCTGACGGGCTCGAGCCGATCGCCGCGGACGATGCGGACACGGTCCGCCACATCCAGCGCGCTTGCGTTCTTCGTCGCGTACTCGATCGCCTTCTCGGACATGTCGATCGCGAGTACGTTCAAATGCTCACGCTCGGCCGCGAGGGTGATGGCGATGTTGCCCGAGCCCGTACCGACATCGCAGGCCCAGACCTCTTCGCCTTCGCCTTCGTGCTCGGGCAGGTGCTCGAGAGCGACGTCGATCAACAGCTCGGTCTCGGGCCGGGGGACGAGGACGCCGGGGCCGACCTCGAAGCGGCGCGAGTAGAACTCGCGGTGTCCGAGCTGATACGCGAGGGGAAAGCCCGTCGCGCGGCGAGCGATGTGCTCGCGGTACTTGGCGAGCTCGCCGGGCTGGAGCGGCCGGTCGGGATCGGTGTAGAGGTGGACACGCTCGATGCCGAGGACATCGGCGAGCAGCAGATCCGCGTCGAGCTTGGGCGACGCCGAGCCTTTTTGGGTGAGGTAGTCCGCGCTCCAGGCGAGGACGCGGGTGATGGTCCAGCTCATCGTTTCGGGAGCCGGGAGCCCTCAGGCTCCCGGCGATCTCGATTCGCGATCAGCGCGAGCGACGGCCGCTGCTCTTCTCGCTCTTGTCACCGCGATCCCCGCGCGCGGCGGCGCGAGCGGCGGCGGCTTCCTTCTGCTTCTTCTTGTCCGCGGCGAGGGACGAGAAGATCGAGCCGATGAAGGAGAGCTCGACCACCAGAGCGCCACCCCAGACGAAGATGAAGCCGGGGCCGAGGTTCCGGAAGAACTGGCCGATGGTGTCGAAGTCGTTGCCCTCACCCGGAGCGAGCTTCGAGAAGAGGGCGCCGAAGCTGTCGAGGTTCTGGGTCGCCGTCACGACGTCGCCGATGTAGTAGAAGCCCCAGATGAACGGGATCGACGCCAGGAAGATCGGCCCGAAGCGGATCATGTATCGCGGCGAGAAGATCGCCAGGCCCATCGAAAAGACGCCGATGGCGCCAATGAGGAGGAAGAAGGGTCCCCAAGACGTGTGCAGCATGTCGACCTGAGGAATGGCGGTGACCACGACCTCGGTCGCCGGCTCCGCGCCTTCCTCGGCGGCCTCACCGGTGTCCCCCGCGTCGGCGGCCGCCACCGCGATCACGAGCGTCTGCGGATCGCTGACGGTCATGCGGCTCCAGGCCGAGCCGATCAAGATCGCCAAGAAGGCGAGGAAGAAGCGGAAGTACTGCGGAAACACCTGGCCGGCCCAGATGCGGGACCAGCCCGAGAGCATCACGCCGGGCGGCACCATCCCCGGAGTCGGCGGAACATCGCCCGCTTCGCCCGCAGGGCCGCTGCCGGAATCGGTCTCGGGAATGACGATCTCTTCGACCGCCATCTCATCGCTGATCTCGATGATCTCGTCGCCGTCGGGACGGTTCTCGATATCGCGTTCCATCTCCATCTCCTCCTATTCAGTCTTCGAGATCCAGGCTCTTCAGCCGCTCTTGACGGTCGTAGTCCTGCAAGCTCGCGATGAGCTCGTCGAGGCGACCCAGCATGATGTTCTCGAGATCATACAAGGTCAGGTTGATTCGGTGGTCGGTCACTCGATTCTGGGGGAAGTTGTACGTCCGGATCCTCTGGCTTCGGTCGCCCGAGCCGATCAGGGTCCGGCGCGCGGCGTCGCGCTCGCTGCGGGCCTTTTCCTCGAGGGCCTCGTACAGGCGCGTGCGCAGGACGCGCATCGCCTTCGACTTGTTCTTGTGCTGGCTCTTCTCGTCCTGGCACTGGGCCACGATGCCGGTCGGTATGTGGGTGATCCTCACGGCGGACTCGGTCTTGTTGACATGCTGGCCGCCCGGTCCGCCCGCACCGTAGGTCTCGATGCGGAGCTCGTCGGGCTTGATCTCGATCTCGATGTCCTCGGCCTCGGGCATCACCGCCACGGTGCATGCGGACGTGTGGATGCGCCCTTGGGACTCGGTCTCGGGAACCCTCTGGACACGGTGTCCGCCGCTCTCGAAACGCAGATCTCGGAAGACCGCTCGCCCTGAAATATTGAAGACGATCTCCTTGAAGCCGCCGACCTCGGTCGCGTGCTCGGAGAGGATCTCGGTCTTCCAGCGCTTCTCTTCCGCGTAGCGCGAGTACATACGGAAGAGCTCGGCCGCGAAGAGTGACGCCTCGTCGCCGCCGGTGCCGGCGCGGATCTCGATGATCGCGTCCTTGTGCGTGTCCTTGTCCTCGCTGACGAGGAGGTTCCGGAGCTCGTCCTCGAGGCGCTCGCGGTCGCCATCGAGATCGCTCATCTCTTCTTCGGCGAGCTCACGCATGTCGGGCTCGGTCTTGGGATCGTCCAAGAGAGCGACCGTCTGCTGGCGTTGCTGCTCGATGCTCTCGTACGCCCGGTACCGCTCGACGACCTTCTGCAGGGAGCCCAGCTCCTTGAGGTAGGACGAGCAGCGAGTGCTGTCTCTCATCACGTCGGGATCCTGGAGCAGACGCTCCAACTCCGCGTGACGATCGGCCAGTTTCTTCAGCTTCTGGAACATAGGCACTCGATAAGCGACGGGGCGTCCCAGGCCTTGGCCTCAGGGCGCCCCGCTTGTGTCGCTCCGATCGTCCGTCGTCGTTGAAGACTCAGGACTGCTTGTCACCCTCTCCCTCACCGGGAGCGTCAGAAGACTCCGGTGCGGAATCGGCGGGCTTGTCCTCGGACTTCGGGGCCTCGGCAGCAGGCTCGGCCGGCTTGGCTTCTTCGGCCGGCTTGGCTTCGGCTTCGGCCGCCTTGGCCTTCGCATCAGCTTCCGCCTTGGCCTTGGCCTTGGCTTCCTTCTCGGCCTTGGCGGCTTCGGCGGCCGCCTTCTCGGCGGCGCGCTTGGCGGCCTCTTCGGCCTTGCGCTTCTCGTCCTCGCGGCGCTTCTTGTCCTCGCGCTCGCTGACGATCCGCTCGGCGTCCTTGAAGGAGAGACCACCACCCGCCGCCACCTTGGTCTTGCGGCGCTTGGCAGCCTTCTTGGCCGTCACCGGAGTCGGCACCTCGGCCTCGCCTTCTGGCGTCTGCTCTTCCAGGTTGAAGCGCTTGCGGAACTTCTCCACGCGACCGGCCGTGTCGACGAACTTCTGCTTGCCCGTGTAGAACGGGTGGCAGGAGGAGCAGATTTCGACCACGATCTTCGCCTTCGTCGAGCGCGTCGTGAAGCTGTTCCCGCAACCGCAAGATACGGTCGCATCGACGTACTCGGGATGGATCCCCTGCTTCATCTTCGGATAGTCCCCTCGCTGGGCGCTGATATGTCACCGGTATCGGCCGCCGAGGGAGAGTCCCGAAAGGCGGTCGTCATCGCCGGAAAACGCGGCAAGTTATCGAATGTAGCCCCATCATGCAAGGGTCTTCTGAGACGAGCGCCGACCGAGCGGATCGCGGAAGCCCAGAAGCGGCATCCAGTCGCAAGCTCGTTAGCCGCTGATCTGAAATATGCTCAGCGGGAATCCCTGTATCCCCCGACTTCAGTCGGGTTGGTTCCCCGGCTTCAGCCGGGAGGTGGCCCGAAGCGGCCAGTTTCACCACTGTATGCTGCGGAGGTCCGCCGGCGGGGGCGCCGCTGATCTGAAACCAGAGCCCGCACGGGTCCCTGACACGGAGCCGCTGCCGTTGGAATGGCGAGGTTCACGGCGAGGATCTCTTCCGTCTGGCGATGAGTAAGGGACGAGCGGACGCGCCCGTCGGTCAGGGCGTCGGAACGTTCCCACGCCATCGCTGCGGGATCCGGTCCCGTCGTCCCTCACGAGGCCCCACTGAATCGGTCATGAGCTTTGTGCGCGAGCGTGTTCCCAACCCTGCGACAGGGACCTGTTCGGGCTCCGATCGTTTCTCGCCTGTATGCTCCGGCGCCGCGCCGGAGGCCCCGCTGATCTGAAACATGCCACCAAACCAGAGCCCGCGCGACCGGAACGGGAAGCGGCTCTCGAGCTGGAAGCCGCCTTCTCGACATCGCCACCGATCGAGTGAAGGGGCGCCGAGCAAGGGGCCGCTCGGAGTGCGCCGTCGTCGCGACGATGCAGCCCGGCCCAAGCTCGCTCGCGAGAGCCTTTGCCGACAGAATCGGTCACCGGCTCGCTTCGGCCTGGGCACTCCTGCGTTCTCGCCCGATCGCGACTACTTCTCTTCGCCTTCCGGCTCGAGAAGCTGGCGAATGATCGACTCGAGATCGGTCTTCAGCGTTCGGCTGTATCCGACGTGGGACCAGGCGATCGTTCCGTTCTGGTCGAGGACGACCGTATGCGGGATCGACTGCACCTGGAACTTGCGTCCGAGCTCGCTTCGGGTATCGAGTCCAACGGCCACCGACAGGTCCCGCTGCTCGAGGAACTTCCGAATCTGCGCTTCGTCTTCGCCTTGGTTCACGGCGTAGAGGGCGACCTTCTCGGGATCGAATCCGCCGACGGCCGAGATGATATCGGGCATCGCGCGAACACACGGGCCACACCAGGTCGCCCAGAAGTCCAGCACGACGACGCGGCCCTTGTGCTCATCGGTGCGGAAGGACTCGCCATCGACCACGTCGAAGGAGATCGCTCCCGGATCGGTACCCGCCAGCGGCCCCGAGCCGACCTGGACCTCGCCACCTTCGGCACCCGGAACGGCGCAGGCGGCCATGTCCGGCTCCTTCGCGGCGCGGGCGAACCAGTCGCGGTAGGCTTCGGACCTCGCGCTCGAGGCGAGCGATCCGAAGAGCAGCTCGGCGATATCGTCCATGGGGATCTCGAGGTCCCCGAGCGTCGGAGACGTGGCGATCAGCTTTCGGTCCTCGACCCCTACAGGAACGAGGAGGAGGCGAGTGCCGTCGATGAGCACGGCCCGAGCCATGGAGGGCGGATCCTCGATCTGCTGCGGCTCGTCTTCGGGACGGAGCCACAGTACGCCGCCGATGTGAGCACGCGGAAAGTCGAAGGACTCCATCCGCGAGACGAGGCGCAACGAGTCGCCATCCATCCATTCGAGACGGCCGCGGACGACGTCGCCGTTGCGACCCGACACCAGATGGCGCGGTGGGTTCTGACTGAGACTCCTCGGAATCGTGAGGAGCTGCTCACGGGTCTCTCCGTCGAGCCGCGAGCTGAACGCGGACTCGAACTGGAGCACCTCGAAGTGGCTCAAGCGAAGGGGAACCTCCTCTTGAATCGGCGTGTTCCTCGATCGGTTCCAGCTACTGATGTTCTGCACGGAGACATTGAAGCGTTGACCGGAGTCTCCGCTCGGAAGCCGCTCCCTCAGCGCCAGCTCACCGTCGACCCAGAACTCGATGTGCTCGGCGAGCCGTCGAATGCGAACCCGCGCTTCATGAAGCTGCTCGGCGTCGTCGCCCGGCGCGCCGAACATGATGCCGTGGCCCGAGAGCTGGACGTTCATCTTGTCCTGCAGGATGCACTGGAACCAGAGCGGCTGGCCTCGGCGACCCGAAGAGTCCGAGAACGACTGGATGTTGAGGATGTACGGCGTGCTCTCGCTCCAGGTGACGTGGAAGCGGATCTCGTTGCCCGTGACGACCGAGTTGTGGGACAGCGAGCCGTCATTGTTGAAGACCGCTTCGTCGGGGGTCAGCTCGTTACCATTCTGCATCTGCCAGCCATCGCCGCCGAAGCCGCGCTCGAGGAGCTGTAGGCGGGCCTGCAGCTCGACGGCGGAGACTTGCTCACTGGCGAGCTCGGCCAAAGGGCCGTAGGGAATCTCGAGCGCGATCTTCTCCTCATTGATCGAGCGGAGCTGGCAAGGGAAGACGTCACCGTTTCGAAGATGCACGACATCGGAGAACTCGCTCTGCTCGTCGGTCTCGATCTCGATCTGCCCTCGGGTGATCCGGGCGTCTTGATCGATCGAGAGTGGCCAGGCGCGGCGGCTTCCCACGGGCTTCCAGCCGAGGGGGGCGTCTTCCACCTCGGCCGCGACGAGCTGACCGTAGAAGTGGTGGTCGTCGACCGAGATTCGATCGAACGCGGTCGGAGCATCGACCTCGTTTCGCATCTCGAGCTCCTGGATCGAGGCGAGCGGCACATGGAGATCGGACTCGACACCGTCGGTCCGCACGACGACCTCATCGCCAGCGATCGCTACCAGCTCGCCGAATAGCGCGGAGCCGTCGGGGCGACGCAGCGTGACCCCGAGCGGTTGGTACGCGATCTCTTCGTCGGAGAGCTGGAGCGTGCGAACCGACTCGAGCGGCACTTCCTCAGGACCCGCTTCGGTCTGGAGGGTCAACGTCCCGTTCTCGGGATCGAGGCCGACGATGTCGCCGGCGACCTCTCGGAAGTCGGTGAGCCTCACGCGAGGTCCCGACAGGACGCTCTCCGACGGATACGACTCGCCGTCCCAAGGAAAGATGCTCAGGTGCGCGAGGTTGAGTCCACCCTTCGACTTGTTGCGGAGGAAGAACCCCTTGCGTGGCTTGCCGACGGCGTTGGCGGATGCGTCGGCCAGCTTGACGCCGCTGCCGGAGTAGACCGTCAGCTTGCCGGCGGCCTGATTCCAGAACATGCGGAAGGTGAGCTCGTTGTCGTCCTTCCCCAGAGTGCGGATCGGCTTGAAGTCCGCCACCGCCATCAGAACCAGCTCATCGACGAGCACGTCGAGGCCCAGGTTCCAGTCCTCGGCGACGATCTTGTCCGACTCATCGGCCAGGCAGAGCAAGAAGGCGAGCTGACTCGAGCTCTTCAAAGTCAGCTCCATCTCGAAGGTGATGGGCAGGTTCAGCCCGCGGTAGAGCTCGGCGTGCAGCGTATCGGTCTCGAGACCAGGACCGCTGCCGACCTTCCATTGAAGGGACTGCCCGGACTCTCGAGTCGTCTTCCATCCCGCCACGCCACGAGGACCGCGGTAGAGGTATTGATCTCGCGCATCGATCCTCTGGATGCGATCGCGGTCGAGGAGCAGCTCGCCGAGCTCTTCGCTGTAGATTCGGACGTGTGTGTCATCGATCGCTTGCAGGTCGCCGCGAAGCACGTTTCCGTCCAGGAACGTGATCTCGAAGCCTCCCGAGGAGGCATCCTCGGTTTCCGTCGCATCCCGCTCGAGGCCTGACAGGGCCACCCACTCGATGGGAAGCACCGTGTCCCGATACCGAATCTCGACGACGTCTTCATTCGCCCCGATCAGCTCGGCGCGAATCTCGTCGCCGTTCCGCCAACGCACCAGGACGTCGTCTTCGGAGGCGAGGGCTTGCGGCAGGGTCCCGAGGATCAGGGCCAGCGAGAGGACCATCAGCTTGTGGATGGAGATCATGGGATCACCGTTCGTAGATCGGGAGGAATCGGTAGTTCAAAGCGAGGGCGAGGAGGGCCATGCCGGTCGCGTACGCGTCCCCATGGTTGCCAGAGAAGCTGCCGTTCTCCCTTTGGAGACCGCCCAGGATCGACGTCGTCTCGCGGTTCCAGCGCGCCCAGCTCTCGGGGTCTCCCTGGAAGAGGGCTTGGGCCATGTAGTAGCGGAAGTAGAACGGGTAGGAGTGCTCTTGGTGATCGATCCGCTCCTTGATGTGGGCGAGAGTGGCCTTGTACTCGTCGGAGTCCTTGCGCTTGCCGATCGCCGTCACCAGCGTCGCTATCGACGAGCGATTCATCGACTCACCCATGCCACCCATGCCGCCGCTGTAGCCGACGCTGCCCGACTCGGTGGACGTCATGCTCTTGAAGTAGTCGAGCGCCGCGTCGATCGACGTGTCGGGCACCTCGATCCCGGCATTGCGCGCGGCGAGGAGACCGACGAGGACGGCGCCCGAGACGGAGGTGTCCGCATCACTCGAGTCCGGCGAGTATCGCCACGCCTGGAACTGGTTCTTCTCCTGCGACGTGATCGCGCAGCGAACGGCCAGCTCCAAGGCCTCGCCGATGGAGCGCTGCTTCGACGAGCCCGCACCGGTCCACAGAGAGCCGTCATCGACCGCGCCGTACGCTTCCGAGAGGGCGAGCATCGCGAAGCCGTGATCGTACATCCGATTGCCGAGGTAACCGGTGCTGCTGTCCTGATTGGTGATCAGGTTGCGCGTCGCTCTGCGAATCTGAAGCGAGTAGCGGCCGAAGTCGGGGTCTTCGCCTCGAGCGAGGAACGCCATCAAGCAGATGGCGGTGATGCCCGGCTGGCCGCCCCAGGTCCCGTCCTGGGTCTGCGACTGCGCGAGGAAGGTGAGCCCGCGCTCGTAGATGCGATTCACTTCGGCCGAGACCTGATCGCCGAAGCGGATCACGGGCTCGTCTTGGGCGCGGAGGCCGGGAGCGAGCAGTATGAGGGTTGCACAAGCGATGGCGAGTGCCAGGGGCCGTGTCCCATGTCGATTCATCGGTCACCTTTCGCGTCGCCAGAGGGAGGGGCTTTGGCCGCAGGGACGACGAACACCGAGAGCGTACCGTCGCCGTTCGTTTGGAAGTCCACGTCGCCGCCGTCCTCGAATCCGCCGAATCGAGTGAGCACGCTCTTTTGGACCTTGGTCCAGATCTCGAATTGTGACTCGTCGAGGACCTCTTTCGCGAGGGCGGAAGGGACGATCAACGAAGCGGGCGTCGTGGCCGGGGGCAAGTCACTCGATTGGTCCATGAACCACTGCGAGATCCACTCGATCCGGTCGTTCTCACCCTTGGACAGCCTTTCGAGGACGATCTCGAGAAGCTGCTCTCTTTGCTCGCGCGTCAAGACGAGGATCTCGTCGAGCGTCGCGACCAGCCGGATGGCCGTCCCGCTCAGCTCGAAGTCTCGGCGCTCCTGCAGCACTTCGAGGTAAGCGCCGAGCTGCTGCTCCTTCAGGATGCTGCGAACGCCCTTTACCCAGACCGCATTCTCCAAGATGTCCGACTGCATTCCCTGGGAGAGATGAATGCGGAAGATCTCGCGCCGCTTCTCCTCTTGCGGCACCGGCCGCACCAATCCTTGGATGGCCAGCAGTCCGGCGGCGGCCCGACCACCGTCGGCTTCGGAGAGGTAGTTCTCCAAGGCGCCCTTGGCGGTGATCTCGAGCTTCTTGCGTTGCTCGGGGGCCAGCGTGCAGTGGCGGTCGATCTCGGCGACGGCTTTTTCGAGCTTCGCGGTCAGCCTCTCCTTGCGGTCGCCCGGCGCTTCTTGCCAAGGGGCGGCCTGCACGAAGGAGGCGCTCATCAGCCCAAAGGCGACCAGGGCCAGGGCCAATCTCGGGCGCGGGAATGATCGATCGGGGCGTGACATCATCGCTGCTCGTTCTCAGGGGACTCGGTGGTGTCGAAGTAGACCTTGAGGGTCGAGCCGATGTGCTCGATGACGAACGCCCCTCGAGCCTTGGCGAGGAATTGACCGAAGTGCTGCTGAAAGGCCTTGCTCCTCACCTCGTTCCAGCAGGCGAGCTGCGCCTCGGAGAAGAGGCGCTCGGCATCGCGGTTCGGGACGATGAAGAAGAGCGGGATCAGCAGGCGATCTTCGACGACTTGCGCCATCGATAGCATCGTCGTGGATGCCAGTAGCTCGACGTGGTCGTTCGACCGCCGGCCGAGCTGCTCCTCGATCGCTTCGGCGAGTGCCGTGCGTTGGCTCGCGTCGAGCAGCAGCCTTCGATCGAGACGAGAGACGAGGTGGCGTGCCTGCGGTCCGTGGTCGAGCTCGGTGCGCCGGGTCATCGCCTCGTCGTAGAGGCCCTTTTGATCGGGCGTGAGCAGTCTGCGGAACAGAGACTTCCACTTGGGAGTGTCCTGGAGTAGCGGCTTCTGCCAGAACTCACCCGAGGTCAATTCGACGAACGCCGTCCCTTGCTTCCAGAGATTCTCGAGCGTCTCCTGAGAATCCACGCCGTACCACGTGCCGCTCGATCCGTTGGAGGGACCGGAGTCGTCGAAGCTCACGACGATGGACTTCCCGAGGATCCTCAGCTTGCGATGCTGGTCGTCGGTCAGATCGCAGATCTTTTCGAGGCGATCCAGCTCGAGGTCCAGAGGACCCAGCTCGGCTTTGGGAGCCACGTCCTCGAGCGAAGACTCGGCAGGCTGTTCGACCGGAGCCCAGAGGAGAGACAAGGCATCGTCCTCCTGCTCGATGAGCAGCTCGCCACCTTCGACCTTGGCTTTCTTCTCGATCTGGTCGAACAGCTCTTCGGTGAGCCGCTTCCAGGTCGCGAGCTGCGCAGGGTCGAGTACCGAGGCCGCGGCGTGATCCGGCATCAGGAAGTTTGCGATCGCCAGCGGCGTGAGGAGGGTCTTGAACTGGTCGTCGGCCAAGCTCTCGACGTGTACGTTGTCGGCGATCCGGATGCGCTCCGAGAGGATTTGATGAATCGCCGGTTGCTGCTCGTCCGTCAGGGAAAGCGCGCCGTGGATGACGGCGATGCAGCGATCGACGAGAGCGTCCCTTCGATACTCGCGCCTCTCAGTGCGGGCCGTGTCGTAAGCGGCGAGCTGCTCGTCTGTGAGGAGCTCCTCGAGAGCTTCCGTCCAGGCCGGCTGCGCCGAGAACGTGACCGGCACCGCTTCTGACAGCTCCATCAGCTTCATGCGGTCGCCGTCGGCCTCAGGCGGCCGAATCGGTTTGGCCCGGCGATGCCCGATGCCACGGACCACGTGTCTCGCGACCAATCGGTTGGCGGCTTTTGCATCATCAGCCTTCTCCGGAGGAGGGCCTGCCAGATCAAGCGCCAGCTTCCGGACCTTCTCCGATTGCTCGGGCGTGAGCCGGCAAACACGCTCGACCTCGTCGACGGCGAGGCCAGCCTCAGCCGGAAGCTCGGCGGGGACGGTCTCGGAAGCCTTCGCAGCCTCCTCTTGCGGCCGTTCCTGTTCGGCCGGACGATCGAGCTCGCCGACCTCTTGGGCTCTGGCGAAGGTCGAGGCCAGGATGAGAGCGGTACAGGCGAGTGCCGTCCGAATCGATCGCGCTGGCCAGCGGCGTGCTTCGGATAGGATCGGGTGGGGATTCAAGGGACGAGGACTCTCAACGGTTCTTGTGGACAGGGCGATCATTCCGGCGTGACCCGAAAGCTCAACTCGATGCTGTTGCCGTTTATCTCGAAGGTGAAGGCGCCAACCGCCTGCAGGACGGAGCCTCCCAGAGCGTCTCTGAGCTCCGCCTGGCGGAGCTGCTTCCAGAGCTTGCCTTGGGGGGCGGTGAGAATCTCGTCGGCCTGGCGCTCGGAGAGCAGTAGGTACCCGGCGATCCGGCTTCGAGCGTCCGGAGCTTTCGATCGGAAGCCGTGCTCACCGAACCATTCGACTTGCTCATTGTCGGCGATGGTCAGGCGTTCGACGAGTGCTTCTCGAAGATCGTCGCGCTGGCTCGAGCTCAAGAGGAGCCTGACGTCGATCGCGCTGATGGCACCGTCTGCGATGGCCTCGAGTCGGTAAAGGCGATGCTCCTGCTCCTTGGCTCGGTAGCTCTGAGCGAGCTCCGGCGGCAGCAAGCGTTCGAGCGTCGTCGCCCAGGCCGGGTCGGCATAGAAGACGTCATCCGGTCCGAGCCCCAGGTTGTCGTGTCGCCAAACGACCCGGGGGGCATAGTAATTTGGGTCGGCGGGGTCTCCCAGCCTGGGCTTCCGCCAGCTCGTGGACCGATTCGACATATCAGGGGCCTTGGGAGCCTGGCGCTGGCGGGCCTGGATCGTACGCGCCATCACCTCGAGCTTGCGCTTCAGATCCGGCTCGAGGACGTCCGGCGCTGCGACATGATGCAGCTCGCTCTCGAGACGCATCCGAGCGACCGACTCATCGAGCGCTTGACGCTCCTCGCCGGAAACGGGAAGCGTGCTGTCGCGGCCGGCCCCGTTCATCAGCTCACGAATCTGCGGATTCGGCTCGTGAACCTCCCGCCGGAGATGCTCGAAGAGCTCCATCTGGCGTGGCGTGATCAGGCCATCGAGGTCGCTGCTCCGAATGCTGGAGACGGCCTCGGCCAGAGTCAGGTCGATCGAGAACTTGATCGAGCGAAAGCTCGAGGCCAACAGCTTCTCGGTGTTCGCCGGATTGGGAGACCGACTCAGGATACTGCCTTGGAGCGCGTCCCGCTGCTCCGAGTCGAGCCACAGGTGTCGTTGCACGGCCGCGACGTAGCGAGCGGCCTGCGCTTCCCGGCGCCGCCGGGCTCGATCCTTCGTCGCCTTCTCCCAGGTCTCGAGCTGATCGGAGTCGAGCACGGCACTCGAGGCCTCCGACCACCATGGCGTCGAGTGGATCGGAATCCTGCCGGCAACGTCTTCGGCAGATACAGCATCATCCGGGTCAGCGTCGTCGGCGACCGGCGCGCCGAGCGCCTCGCCGGCCAGCCGTCTCAGGGCCGCCTCCTGGTCGGGAGTGATGTCGCAGAGCCGCTCTAGCTCTTCGAGAGCGACCTGCAGCTCGAGATCGATGATCTCTCGAGCACCGAGCACATCCTGCGAAACAGGATGCGCCACGGCACCCACCGTGAGCAAGAGCCAGAGGAGGCACAGTACGATCCATTGCTCGAAAGGAACGCGAGAATCCCGCGCATCAGGATCCTGCACACTGGAAACGCGGGCGTCCCGCCGGAAACCACTGGGAACGCGGGCGTCCTGCCCGCCTGGCTCCCGGAATAGACTTGCCTGTTCCGTAATCCGCTCACTCATCAGTCGAGCAACCTGAAGGTCATGAGAAGAGATCTCTTGGCATCGTCCTTCTCGATGATGAATCCACCATCCGCCTGCGGCATGGACTCCCGAACCGCTCGGTGAGGAACAGCGAGCGAAGATCGTCATCGGCCTTCTCCGGACTCGGTGGGGGCGGGGCGCACGTGGGGCCCGATTCCGTGGGTGTTCGTTCGTGCCCGACTCATCGCCTTTCCGCCGGCTCGAAGAAGAAGTGCAGGTCGTCTTTGACCCATTCGGTGTGGAACTGGCCGGGTGCCTTGGCGGCTGCCGGTCCGAGCAGGATCTCCATCATGGTTTCCCGCGAATACCGCCAGACTTCGAGCTGCTCGAGGCTGAGGATCGGCTCGATCGCTTCGACGGGCAACGTGAGCACCGCGGAGATTGCCTCGGGTGTGGAGAGCGTGGCGTCGGGTCGGTCGAGGTGGAAGACGTGCTCGGGGAGGCGGTCGTTCGCGCCGTCTTCGAGCATCCTTTCGATGAGGACCTCGAGCTCCGCGCGCTGTGTCTCGTCGAGGAGGAGCGCTTCGTCGAGCGAGGCCAGGATGCTCGTGCCGGTCGCCGATCTGCGATACCGGCTTCGCTCCGCACGATCGCGGCGAATGGCCTCTCGCTGCTCCTCGGTGAGAAGCTTCGAGGAGGCGTCCAGCCAGCGATCTCGTTCGTAGAAGGGTGTCCTGCCCAACTCTTGCAGAGAGATCTGGCAGACGGGGAACCGTCTTTTCCAGTAATCGCGGAGCGCCTTCACTTCGATGAAATGGGACATGCTGACCTCGTTCGAGATGAACGGGATCGAGCCACTCGACCCATGAATCACCGACTTGCCGAGAATCTCGAGCTTGCGCCGCTGCTCGAGTGACAGATCGCAGACTCGCTCGAGGTACGCGAGCTCACGCTCCAGGATGTCGGTCGGAGCGGGCGCCACTGCCGGGTCGACGGCAGCCTTCTGGAAGATCACCTCGATTCGATTCCCGTTCCGGACCAGTCGAAAGTCTCCGCGAGTCGTGACCAGCCGGACATGCAGCCGCGAGAAGAACGGGACCAGCCAGCTCGTCCGAAGCTCTCGCCACAGCCAGAGCTGGTCCGAGCTCAAAGTCTCAGCGACCGCTTCGGGAGAGAGCAGGAGTGCTGCGGCAGTCTGAGGAGCCGTCGCGAGAATCGCCGAAGCCAGCTCGGGGACCAGCCGGTTGTCGAACTGATCCAGAGCGGCCGACATCGCCTCCTCCAAGGCAATGCGCTGCTCCTGGCTAGTCCGAAGCTCTCGATCGATCTCTCCGACCAAAGACGCGACGAAGCCCCGGCGCCACGTTGTCTCTCGCATGGCATGGGCAGCAGCCAGTACTTCCCGCTGGTCTGCTCTCAGGACCCTCTTCAGCTCCCCGGACCAAGCTTCCCACAGATCGGGGTCGCCGATTGGACGCCGAACGAGCACCTCGCCATTCGGCGTCGCCGCGCTGTCCGAGTTGAGCATCGCCTTCAGGCCCGTCGCGATGACCTCGGCGAACTTCTCGCCATTCACCCAACGGTTGCCGGCGGCGCGAAGCTCCTTCTTCTGCTCGGCGTCGATGTCACACACACGCTCGAGCTCATCGAGCGCCAGCTCCAAGCGCTCGGCGCGTCTGGCCATGACATCGTCGACTCGCTGCATGGCGAGGGCACTGCTCCCGGCGAATGCCGGGAGCAGCCAGGCCAAGAGGGAGGCGCCGACAGGCGCCTTCACCGGGTGCCTCCCTCGCCTTCCAACGCGTTGAAGTAGGCGTCGAGGCCGTAGCGGAACTCTTCGGGCAGCTCGCGACCGGACTTGCCGACGCCTTGTCCGACCTCTCTCGGATCGGGAGCCGCGTTGGGTGCGATCCCTTCTCCGAGAAGGGCGAGGGCCGAGTCCTTGGTCGTGCCGCCGCCGCCGCCACCAGGGCTAGAGCCACCGCCGCCGCCGCCATTGGGATTGATCCGCTTGGCTTGCAGCAGGAGCTCGATCACCTCGGTCTCGGCCGCGATCGTCTCGGGACCCGTCTCGGGCTTCCAGAGCAGATCGCGCGCTTCGGCCATCACATGATCGACGCGTCCGAGGATCGCCAGCTCCTTGCCGAAGCTTCCCGATCCGTTGGGCAGAGCGCGAATCTCGTCACTCACTTTCCGCACGCGCTCACCCAGGCCGTCTTGCAGCTCGGCGAGCGGGTACGAGCGGTTGGCATAGTTCTCGAGCTCGAGAGCCGGACGGGCTTGCTCGACGCTTCGAGTCTCTTCGCGCAGGTCGATCTCCTTCTCCAGGATCTTCATGATCTCGAGCACGATGTGGGGCGGCAAACTGTCGCCCTGGGAGCTCCGACGGGAGCCCCCGCTGGGTCAGCCAGGGCCGACGAGCTGTTCCGCCCATCGGTCGAGGGCATCCCCCCAGTACTCGGCCTGTGCGATCGTCTGCCCATCGAAGCCGGTCTTCACGTCGTCCGACATGTCGAACAAGCCGTCGACGACGCCGACATCGATCATCTCGCTGAGGACGGTCTCGAACTTGCCCTCCTGCGTGCGATTGAAGTAGGCCTCGAGGTCCTCTTGGATGACGGCCACCAGGCGGCTCTGATGGAGCTCGCGATCCGAGAGCAGCGCCCGCCAAGGCTCGGCGTCGCCCGGAGCGGGCTCCTCCGCCTCGGCCACCGCGCCTTCAACCGGCTCTTCGATTCCGGCCACCGCGCCTTCAACCGGCTCTTCGATCACGCCAAAGACGGGCTTGGCGGGCTCGTCCTTCTTCTCCTTTTCGATCGGCTGACCGAACGCCGCGAGCAGGTTGCGATTCACGTCGCGCGCGACCTCGATCTGCTTCCTCGAAGCGGCCTTGAGGCGCTTGACGAAGGTGCTTCCCTCGAGCTCGCCCAAGATGCGCTTGAGCTCGTCGCTCACGCGAGCGAACTCGGCGAGGAGGTCCTTCTGCTCCTTCAATGCTTCATCGAGGGGATCGCCCGCCTCCTCCTCGGGCTGGTTGCCGGGCTGCGGCTTACCTTGGAGGGTCGTCCCCGGCAGTCCCAGCTTGCCGGGCGAAGACGACTTGGGCTTCTCGTCCTCCTCACCTTCGGGATCGTCTTCCGCGCTGGCGAAGCCAGATTCGGGATCGCTGATGCTCGGCACTTCGCTCGGCTTGGAATCGCTCGGCTTTCCCGAGCCGGGCTTCTGCTTCTGCCCGGAATCGACCGAGGGGGGTGACTTGCTCGAGCCCTCACTCGGCTTCGCCTCGCTCGGCTCACCGGCTTTCGCGAGCGTCTGCGCATCGGCGGCTTCGTTCAGGAGATCCGACACCGAAGGCATGCGGTTCTTCGCGAGATCCTTCAAAGACTGCACCGCTGCGGCGAGGTCTTCGAGGTTCGTCGCATTGAATTGGTCGTTGCGAGCGGCCTCTTGGACGAGCTGCTCGCCGACCTGGGTCAGCGTGTCGAGACGACGACCGTTGGCCGCTTCGGCGCGCGCCTGCGTCTCGATCCGGAGACGGTTCTCCGGCAGATCGATCTGGTCGGCCGGCAAGCTGCGCAGCTCGCGGTTGCCCTGGTAGAGCTGCTGCTCGCGCTCGTACACCTCGAGCGAGCGACGCTGCCATTCGCCGAGCTGGCGCGTCAGCCAGATGGCGTGATCCTCGGCGCTCATCACGATGACCGTGAAGGGCGGCGAGTAAATGCGCTCCCTTTCGGGATGGTAGTCCACCGCCCAAACGCGCAGCTTCAAGACCTGAGGTGAGACGCCGTCGGTGCGGGCGCAGAAGGCCGCGTCGGCCTTCAAATCTTCATTCGTGGGTCCGCCGGCCGCGAGGATCTTCTCGCCTTCGGCGGGCTCGGGGTTCTCGAAGCGGTCGGCGACGCCGGCCCAGGCGAGGCCGATCTCGCGGACACCGAAGTCGTCGTGGGCTTGGACCTGAAAGGCGAGCACGTCGTCGACGAGCAGAACGCTCTCGTTCGAGAGCTCCTGGATGAGCAGCGTCGGCGCTTCGTCCTCGACGCCGCGAATCTCGAGCGTGAACGGCTCCCGGGCTTCGAGGCCGAAGCGGTCGCGCCAGGCGAGCTCGTGCATCACCGTCTCTGAGACCGACTCCCGATCGGTGACGATGCGATCGCCCTCGATCGTCTGCGGTCGGCCATCGAGCGTCGCTTCGGCGAGCTCACGACTGGCACTCGCTGCGAGCGTGACCTGGCTGCCCTCGACGATGGTGACGCTGCCGCCGCGCAAGTCGCGCTCATGGAGCCCAGGCTGAAGGAGGTAGTCGGGCAAGGTCACCTGGGCGGTGATCCGCGTCAGCTCGGGCCGCGTCGTAGGGACGATCTCGATCGCTTCTCGAACGTCGCCGATGGCGATCTCGAGCAGACCGGCCTTCTTCTGCGGTGGCACCGACAACACGTAGCGCTCACCTTGCCTCTCGGCCTCGATCTCGGCCTGCCCGTCGTAGCTCGCCGTGGCGAGGTCGGGAGACCAGCGCGTATCCGAAGAGAGGTCGACGATCACCTCGAACGGCTCGGCGAAGGGGACGACGCGCTCTTCGGGCAGCTCCTCGACGCGAGCGAAGGTGTAGCGCTCGATCGTTTGCCAAGGGAGCAGCCAACGAAGCAGGGCGTTCTGGCTCGCCTCGGGGATCGTGGCCATCGCCGTGACGATCAAGAGCAGTGGCACGGCCGCGAAGGCCGCCCATCTGCGATGCCTCGGTGAGGGGACCGCGCCGTCGAAGTCGTGGCGCATCACCTCCTCATCGACCTGGGCGAGGGCCGCTCGGCAGAGCGCTTCGGAGCGCTGCTGCTCGACGCGGTTCTGGACCAGCTCGATCACGCCCAAGAGCTGATCGCTGAGGCGCGGCGAGTGATGCTTGAGCAGCCGAGCGAGCTGCTCGAGGCGACGGGTGCCCCAGATCCAGCGATGCCACTGCAGCGGCAGGAAAAGACCCAAGCCGCTGGCGCCACCGAGGAGGATCGTCAGCCGGAGCCAGCCGGGCGTCTCGCCCAATCGGTCCAGCCCGAGCACCAAGAGATACGACACCGTCAAAGCGAAGAGCGCGCGCAGCAAGCCTTCGAGCAGCTTGATGCGCCATACGCTGCGCTGGTACGTCCGCAGCTTGTCTCGAGTCCCGACTGGGAGCTCGAGAGCGGGCGAAGTCGTGGGCAGCTCCATGGGAACCCCTTCCTTTCAGTTGGGGGAGGGTTCGCGGAGAGTCGTGAACGGAGGGATCAGATCCCTCCTGACATCTTACGGCCTATCCAAAAGAAACCGAGCAATACGATCAGAATCGTCGTCCAGACCGGATGGCACCAGAGCCTCAGGCGCCGCACTTCGGGCTCGGGCTCGGGGAGGGCGCCGATCTCGGCCATGAGCTCCTCGAGGTCGAAGGTCTCGAAGGTCTTGCCGCGGCTCACGGTGGCGATCTCGGTCAGGACGTCCGGGCGAGCGGGCAGACCGGGGCGCTCGGGATCGACGCCCGCGATGGTCAGATGAGTCTCGAGCTCCTCGGCGGACTCGCGGCTGGTGACGTGCAAGGCGTATTCGCCGGGCTCTTTGGGAATGAAGCTTCCCGAGAAGAGACCCCATTCCTCGTTGCGGGCCATCAGGCGAATGGTCTCCGTCTTTCCCGACGGCGCCAAGGCTTGCACCAAGACCTCGCCACTCTGGAGCGGCTCACCGCCGGGACCGATGACGTTCGCGTTGAGCATGACCGAGTTGCCGGCCTCGGGGCGGTCGGGCGAATAGAAGAGGCGAATGGCCTCGCTGCCGGCCATGTGGCGTTGATACGCCATCCAACGAACGACCTGTCCCCAGAAGCGATAGTGATAGCGATCCTCGACGCCCTCGCGCCAACGCCAGGCAGAGTCAGTACCCATGAACAGGATCTTGCCCGTTTGCGAGGTGCGCGAGACCAGGAGCGGTATGCGTCCGAAGCGATTGGACTCCGTCGAATGCACGGCCAAGACCTGGCTGCCCGCCTTGGCGCGCTCGACCGGCGCGTACCAATGGAAGCCGGGGAGCTTTGCCCAGAGCGCGGCATTGCGCTGCTCGCCGTCGATGAGCTGCGTCAAGAGGCTGCGGCGTCCCGACTCGCTCAGCTCGAATTGCATCGGCAGACGGCCGCCCCAGCCGCGCGGCTGCAAGCCGTCGAGAATCACCGGGTACAGGTCGCCGAGCTCCGTGTCGACGAGCGCGGCCTGATGCCCGAGCCGACCTGGCAAGAACACCAGCCCGGCCGCCTGGTTCTGCACCAGGCCCTTCAAGAGGCGACACTGCTCGCTCGTGAGCTGGCCGTCCTTCACGCCGACGTCGCCGAGGAAGACGACATCGAACCGCGACAGCTCCTCGAGCGTGGCGGGGAAGGCGTCGAGGTAGCCGGGACCGCCGCCGTTCTTGCTGAGCCCTGGATGAAAGAGCAGGCAAGCGACGTCGACGCCCGGATCGCGGAAGAGCGCATTGCGCAGGTAGCGGTACTCCCAGCGGGGCACGGACTCGACCAAGAGCACCTTGAGCGCCTCGCGGCGGATGTTGATCGGCACCGTGCGCTGGTTGTTCTCGGTGAACGACTCCGAGGGATGATCGGGCACCACGAGCGTCAATGAGCCGTCACCGACCTCGGTGGGCGTCCAGACGATCACGTCCTCGAGGCGCCCTTGCGCCGGGATCGTCACGGTCTGCTCGATCTCGCCGGAGAACGTCGTCATCAGACGGATCGTCGTCTCGAAGGGGCGCGGGAGCGTGCTCTCGATCACGTAGGGGATGTAGAGCTTCTTGCCGACGACGCCGAAGGTCGGGGCGTCGAGCGAGGCGATCGAGAGGTCGGGCGCTCGCGTCTCGTTGCCGACCGCGACGGTGAACACCGGCACGTCGTTCATGCGAAGGCGCGTCGCGGCGTTCACCGGCGAGCCGCCTTCGTTCCAGTCGCCGTCGGAGACGAGCACGACGCCGCGCAGGTTGCCGTGCTGCTCAGAGGTCTCGGTGAGCGCCGTCGCGATATCGGTCACCGTCGGCTCTTGACCCGAGGCGGCCGACAGCGGCTCGATGACGATGTCGAGCTGGCTCGCGGCCGTCTTCCACCGCTCCTCCTCGAGCAAGGGCTCGAGCCACTCGCGGCGCGACCGGGCGGGCTGGGCGGAGTCCTCCTCATCGAAGACGTCGCGCGTCTCCATGCTGCGGGAGTCATCCCAGAGAACGACCAGCGTCGGGCGCTCCTCGGGCTCGAACGTCTCCAGCCACTCGGGTTGGTTGAGCGTGATGCCGATGCCGATCGCGATGATCACCCGCAACGCCTCGAGCACTGCCGTGCCCATCTTGAAGCCGCTGCGCTTCCACGTCGTGAAGCTCAGGATCGAGACGATCACGACCAGACCGATCGCGAAGATCAGCGAGAACGTCGTGCCGAAGAAGGAGAGGGTCTCGGTGGGGGTGCTCATGCCACAGTCCCTCCGCTCGCCTTCTTCTTCTCGGGTAACGTCAAGATGGCCTCACCGATCAAGCAGAGAGCCATCGCGATGAGGAAGACGTGCCACACCTCGTTGGCCAATGCGGCCGTCGAGCCTAGCTCGGCTTCGACGCGGACCGCCTCGAGGCCTTCGAAGAGCCCATCGATCTCCTCGTTGGGCACCGTCTCCTCTAGGTCCTCGCTCGCGGGGCGATTCACGGCAATGAGCTCCAGCTCGGTCTCGAAGACGCCACCCTGGAGCGGACGCTCGGCGGGCACGGCGCCCTCGTTCCGCAGCGCGACCGCGCTCCATCCTTCGGTCTCTCGGCGAGCGGCCTCGAGCTGCTGCGCACGGGCCAAGGACCGGGCGCCGTCTTCGAGCGCCCTTTGCACCATCACGTAGAAGGCGATGCCGTCGCGCGCGAGGCTCGAGTGACTCGAGCGCGGCAGGGTCGCGCAGAAGTACACGCTGCCGTCGTCGGCCGCTCGCCGGAGCAAGGGATCCCCCGTCTCGAAGCGGGCGAGGTCGCGGCCCGGACCCTGAACGGCGCAGTAGCGATACGTCTCGAGCTCGCCGACGGGCAGGGACCGACCGCCGGCCGAGTTGGCGAGGAGGTCCGTGTCCCAGCGCCACGACGCCACCTTCACCGACGACGAGGTGTCCTTCCGCCAAGAGCTCCACTTCATGCCGAACAGCTCGTCGGAAGAAGGCTCATCGGGCGGGAAGACCACCAGTGAGCGGCCGCGCCCGGCGAAGTCTCGAAGCTGCTCGGCGAGGATGCCACCGGGCAAGGGAGCGTGCCAGAGGATGAGCGCCGTATCGTCCCACGGGATCTCCTCGGCGCGATCGGGCGGCAGGATCGTCGCCGCGGTCTCGACGGCGGGATCGAGCGAGGTGCCGGCCGCCAGCCGCAACGCCCGGGCGCTCACCGCGTCGTCGCTCACCACGACGGCTTTTCGAACGGGAGGCGGCGCGAAGGCGATGAAGTAGACGTTGTCGCTCGGGTTCGCGTCGAAGGGGATCTCGAGGCGCCCGGTGCCTTCCTCGATCTCGCTGTCGATCGGGATGGTATGTCCCTGGAGGATCAGCTCGGTGTCGGTCATCTCGACGGGCAGGATCGAGCGCGCGCCGTTGAGAACGATCTCGATGGGAAACTCGGCGGTGCGGTCGGAGCGATTGCGCCTCAGGTGGATGTCGAGGACGATCTCGGCGTTCGAGCCGATCTGCCGCCGCTCGATGCGTGGGACGGTGATCGCCACGTTGTCCGGCGGCACCTCGGGATAGGTCAGGAGGTAGAGCTGGACGCTCTCGCGCTCTTGAAAGCTGTCCCGCAAGGGGCCCCAGCGTCCGCCGCCGGGATCCCAATCCGAGCGCCTCTGGTCTGAGCACAGCCAGACGTCGGTGCGGCCGGTCTCGTTGATCGACATGTACGCTTCGGCGCTCTCGAGCATCGCGGGGATGTCGGCCGCCGTCGCGGTCTCACCCGTCTGCGGAAGGTCCAAGAGCGCCTTGGCGGACTCGATCTCGACCGGCTCGTTGCTCGTGCTCTCGATCAAGACGAGGCGCGGTCCTTCGCCGAGCGTGGTGATCAGATCGGCGATCTTGGTCAGGGCCGCCGAGCGCTTCGACTGACCGGTCTGCACGTCCTGATCCTCCATGCTCGCCGAGCGATCGAGGAGCACCAGGATCGTGTCCGGAGGGCCGCCCGCCGCGACACCGAGCCAGCCGCGCGAGAGCGGCCGAGAGGCGGCGAAGATGAGGGCGGCCACCGCGAGGGTCCGGAGCGCGAGGATGAGGATCTGCTTGAGCCGGGCCATGCCGCGCGACATGCGCTTGGCGTGCTCGAGGAACATCATCGCGCCCCAGGGCACGGGACGATGGCGCCGCCGGTTGAGGAGGTGGATGAGGATCGGCAACGCGATCGCCGGCAAGGCGAAGAGCATCCACGGTTGCAAGAAGCTCATCGGCGCGCCTTCTTCGGGGTACGGCTCAGGAGGAAGCGGGCCAGGACGTCTCCGGGCTCTTCGTGGATGTCGACGCGGTGGTAGTCGATGGCGGCGTCGCGCGTCACGACGGACAGCTCGTCGAGGTAGGTCTGCACGGCCTTGCGGTACTGCTTGCCGATCATCTCCGGGTCGGCGAGCACCGAGGGGCCGCCCTCGAGGTCGACGAAGCGCACGGGCCGCTCGAAATCGAAGTCGATCTCGCGCTGCTCGAGGAGATGGAACACGGCGACGTCGTGCTTCCGGAAGCGCAGGTGCTGGAAGCAGCTCTTGAGATCGGCGGGTGGCACGAAGAGATCGGAGAGGATCACGATCAAGGCGCGCTGGCGGATGCGCTCCGCCGACTCGTGCAGCGACTCCTCGAGGCTGGTGCCGCCTTCGGCTTTCAGGCGCCCGATCTCGTCGAGCACCGTCCGAAGGTGCGCGACGTTGCGCTTGGGCGCCATCTCGAGGGGCTTCGTCTCGCCCGCTCCGTACAGGCCGACGGCGTCGCCCTGCTTGACGGCGAGGTAGGCCAGGGTCGCGGCGAGGCGGCGGGCGAAGTCGATCTTGGAGACGCCGTCGCCCGAGCCCATCGAGCCGCTGACGTCGAGGATCAAGCAGAGGCGCAGGTTGGTGTCGGCCTCGAACTCCTTGATGTAGAAGCGATCGCTCCGCGCGTACGCTCGCCAGTCGAGGCGGCGTGTGTCGTCACCGGGAACGTACTTTCGGTATTGCGCGAACTCGAGGCTCGAACCCTTGATCGGGCTGCGGTGCTTGCCGGCCACGTTGCCGAGCATGGGATGGCGTGCGTGCAGCGTGAGCCCGGCGAGCCGGCTCAGGATCTTGGGATCGAGGAAGTCGCGCTGGATCTGCTCCGCCACGCCTCACGCCTCCTCGCGAAGCTCCTTGACGAGCCGATGGACGACGTCTCGGCTGGAGATGCCTTCCGACTCGGCGGAGAAGGTCGTGAGGACGCGGTGGGTGAGCACCGGCTCGGAGACGGCGATGACGTCTTCGAGGCGGACCATGTAGCTGCCGAGCAGCGCGGCTCGGGCCTTGGCGCCCAGGATGAGATATTGCACGGCGCGCGGTCCGGCGCCCCAGCCGACGAGCGGTTTGACCCAGTCGGGCGCGAACCCGTCGGCCGGCCGCGTACGGCGCGTGAGGTCGACGGCGAACTCGTAGACGTGGTCCGGCACGGGCACGCGGCGCACCAGGTCTTGCGAGCGGATCACCTCTTCGGCGGACATGATCGACTCGAGCGTCGGCATCGACATGCCGGTGGTCCGGCGCGCGATCTCGATCTCCTCGTCGCGCGAAGGATAGTCGACCTCGATCAGGAACATGAATCGATCGAGCTGTGCCTCGGGAAGTGGGTAGGTGCCTTCCTGCTCGACCGGGTTCTGGGTGGCGAGGACGAAGAAGGGCGGATCGAGGTGGAAGGTGCGCCCGGCGACGGTGACGCGGTGCTCTTGCATCGCCTCCAACATCGCGGCTTGGGTCTTCGAGGGCGCGCGGTTGATCTCGTCGGCCAGGACGATGTTGGCGAAGACCGGTCCCGAGACGAACTCGAACTCGCGCTTGCCGCCTTGGCCTTCCTGGAGGATGTCGGTGCCGGTGATGTCCATCGGCATCAGGTCGGGCGTGAACTGGATGCGGTTGAACCTGAGGTGCAGCGTCTGCGCCAAGCTGCTGACCAAGAGCGTCTTGGCGAGCCCAGGCACGCCCATCAGAAGCGCGTGGCCGCGCGCGAAGAGGCAGATCGCCATCTGCTCGATCACCGCCGACTGGCCGACGATGACCTTGCCGAGCTCATTGGAGAGCTTGGCGTAGTGCGCGCGCAGCTCGTCGATCACCGCGACGTCGCCCGCCGCGAGCTCTTTGGGTGTACCGGGTGCCGTGCTCATCAAGTTCTCCTGAAGCTCCCCTGGTCGTCTGCTGCCTCGATCGTCTCAGGTTCCGGAACATGATTCTGAACGGAATCGCCGTCCATCTTCCAGCATCGTCTCGGAAGTGACGAAAGTTGGACGAGCCGCCTTCGACGACACCGACCACCGATTCAGTTCCGGTTTGTTGAGAAAACAGGCGCTGGAGACAAGGAGCGCAGGCTTCCAGCCCGCATCCCGGAACCGGCTGAAGCCGGTGGGAACAACCTGGCTGAAGCCAGGGGATACGAGGGAGGGAGCGCGGGCGCCAGGATACCCGAGCGCGGGGCGATAGCAGAAGCGAGCAAAGAAGCGCTGCTCGAACGTGGGCAGGTCTCCTTCGTGATCCAGGCGGGCGGGACGCCCGCGCTCCCAGTGGTTACCGGCGCCCG
>JAVJTD010000060.1:0-6681 GCA_040219065.1 Planctomycetota bacterium | reverse complement strand
GGTGCCTTGGTGCCTTGGTGCCTGTGAGCGCGCCCCCTTGCCCCCTTGCCCCCTTGCCCCCTTGCGCACTTGAACACCTGACCACCCAGCCACCCGAGCACCTGAGCACCAATTTTGGCCTTTCTCTGGTCCCACGTGTTTGGTACACGTTCTGGCTTGTCTCCGAGCTCGCGGATGGGCCCGGGATCGGATGTCGAGATAACCGGAGAACACGGTACCCATGACGACCGAGAGTTCCGCCCCTCAGCGCCGGCGGTTTCGTCGATTCAGCGGTGGCTTTGCCGGCCGTCGCGGCGACGTGGAGTTCGATTACAAGGATGTCTTGACCCTGAAGAAGTTCATCACCAAGCAGGGCAAGCTCCACTCCCGCAAGCGCACGAATCTGAACAAGAAGGCGCAGAACCGCCTGGCGGTCGCCGTCAAGCACGCCCGCTTCATGTCGCTGCTCCCTTACACCGAGTCCTGAGCCTCGTTCGAGACTCCTGAAGAATGCAGCCGCGCGCCGAAGGACCGAAGGTCCTGGTGGCGCGAACGACCAGCCTTCGAGAGCCGTGCTCTCGGAGGCTGATTGCTTTTGGGAGACGCTTCGCGATCCCGGGCCGCGCTCGAAGAGTGGGCCATCTGTGCCGGGAACAGATTGCTCATCAAAAGCGAACAGCCTCCGGAGCACGAGGGCTCAAGAGGCTGTTTCGAATGGCTCGCCTTTGGTAGCGGACCTCAGTCGAGGTGATGAGTCCGCTTGGGCGCACTGATCAGACCGGCGTCGAGCAGGACCCGAAACGGGCCCTTCTTGCCGATCGTCTTCAGCGCCCGCGTCGACAGCCGCACTCGGACGTGACGCTGCAGCTCGGGCACCCAAATGCGCTTCCACTGCAGGTTGACCTTGAACTTGCGGCGAGAGATGCCGGTCGTCTTGACGCCGACACCGCCCTTGTACTTCGCCAAACCGCGGCGAGTGACCTTGTTGCCCGTGCGCGTCTTCCGCCCGGTCACTTGACAAACGCGAGGCATGGATCCCTCTCTCTCAGTCTCGGTGCGCTGCAGCTCACCATCGTCACGACGGGGAACGGCCCCATCTCGTTTTCGAGACCCAAGAATTTGCCGGAAGGCCGGCGACGCGTCCAGCCGTTTTCCGAGAATCTTTGCGTGGGGTGCCGGGCAGGCTTCGGGGAGGAGGAAAATAACCACCGAGAACACAGAGCGCACGGAGATGGCAGCCCGGAGGGAATGGGGCTGCCCGCCCCCCGCGTCCTCTGTGCGCTCGGCGCTTTTCCTCCACGGCCCCGATCCCTGCTCGCCGCCCACACCCGGAATCCGGCGGGCACCCCCCTCTCCGTGTCCTCTGTGCTCTCTGTGGTTCATCTCTTCCGTATCTGGGACAATGCGGCACCCCGAGAATCGCCCAGTCCCGCCCATCGATCGAGAGGAAGCTCCATGATCCTTCGAGCCGCCACCGGCCTCTTCTTCCTGCTCTGTCCCTCTGTCTTGGCTCAGGAGGAGCCGAAAGACGTGCTCGAGGGTCACTCCTATCACGGAGAGGCCTTCAACGAGGGACCGCGGCAGAGCGCCTACCTGATGGGCAATACGGGGAACATCTCGTTCCCCGTGACGACCGAGGATCCGGACGTCGAGGCGTTCATCGTCCAAGGACTCGGGCAGGTGCACGGCTTCTGGTACTTCGAGGCCGAGCGCTCTTTCCGCCAAGCCGCCGCTCTCGAGCCCGACTGTGCGATGGCCTACTGGGGCATGGCGCTCGCCAATGTCAACAACCAGAAGCGCGCGTACAGCTTCGCTCGGGAGGCCTTTGAACGGCGAGAGTCCGTCAGCCCGCGCGAGAAGCTCTACATCGAGGCGATGGCCCGCTACTACGGCGCGGACAAAGAGCCCGAGCTCGATGAAGACGGCGAGGAGAAGCCTTACGAGGCTCCCAAGGGGGACGACAACAAGAAGCGCGCGAGCCGCTACATCGAGGACCTCGAGACGATCGTCTGGGAGTACCCCGATGACATCGAGGCCAAGGCGCTGCTCGTCAACGAGCTGTGGCTCAATACCCGCAAGGGCCTCCCGATCTCGAGCAAGCAGGCCAACGAGGCGCTGATCCAGCAGATCTTCGACGCCAACCCGATGCATCCGACCCACCACTACCGCATCCACCTGTGGGATCGGAAGGAGACCTCGAAGTGGACGGTCGAGTCCGCGGCCAGGATCGGGCCCTCGGCGCCAGGCATCGCGCACATGTGGCACATGGGCGGACACGTCTTCGCCCAGCTCGGGCGCCACGACGATGCGGCCTGGCAACAAGAGGCCTCGGCCCGCACCGACCATGCCTTCATGATGCGCGACTGGGTGCTCCCCGACCAGATCCACAACTTCGCGCACAACAACGAGTGGCTGACCCGCAGCCTCCGGAGCGTCGGCCGCGTGCGCGAGGCCATCGACCTCGCCAAGAACATGATCGAGCTGCCGCGGCACCCCCTCTACAACACGCTGCTGAAACGCGGGTGCAGCACGACCTACGGACGCCAACGCCTGCTCGAGGTGCTCGAGCTCTTCGAGCAGTGGGATGAGCTGTTGGCGCTCACCGAGACGATGTACCTCGAGCCGACGCGAGTCCCCGAGCAAGAGGCGAGACGGCTCTGGGCCATCGCCCGCGCTCACCACGGTCTGGGCGACCTCGACGCTGCCCTCGCCCAGCGCCCGGCCTTCGAGCGGCTCCAGGCCGAGATGAAGGCGCGCCGCGTGCTCGGCAAGGCCTTCGGCGGCGTGGAGCTCTCCAAGCGTGACTTCGATCGTGCCGACCGCGACATCGAGAAGTACCTCGAGGCCCTCACCGCTCTCGAGGAGCTCACCCGAGGGGAAGCCGAGAAAGGTCTCGAAGCCCTCGAGAAGACCCGGCTCCTCGGCAACGATCACCTCTCCCGGCTCGCCTTCGAGGCCGGTTTGAAGGAGAAGGCCGAAGAGCTCGCCAAGAAGGCGATCGAGCGTCAGGACGGCGTCGCTTATCCCCATGCCAACCTCGCCTGGATCCTTCACGAGCTCGGCCAGGAGGAAGAAGCGATGAAAGAGCTCGAGGCGGTGCGCGAGATATCGGCCCGCTTCGATCTCGATATGCCGGTCTTTCAGAGGCTCGCCCCGCTCGCCGAGGCCGCCGGGCACTCCGAGGACTGGCGAGTCGACTACGTCCTGCCCGACGACGTCGGTGATCGCACCAACGTCGCGGATCTGGGGCCGTTCCGCTGGTCCCCGATCACCGCTCCGAACTGGAGCTTGAAGGACGGCTTCGGCCAGACGACCTCCCTCGCGGCCTACCACGGTCGCCCGGTGATCGTCATCTTCTTTCTCGGCTTCGGCTGCGTGCACTGCGTCGAGCAGCTCAACGCCTTCAATCCCGTCGCCGACCGGTTCCAGAAGGCAGGCATCGAGCTCGTCGCCATCGGCACCGATTCTCAAGAGCAGCTCTTCGTCTCGCAGAAGGACGACTCGAGCGCCGAGAAGTTCGCCTTCCCGATCGTCGCGAACCCGGACCTCGAGGTCTTCAAGCAATACCGCTCCTTCGACGACTTCGAGGATCAGCCGCTCCACGGCACCTTCCTCATCGACGAGCAAGGCCGCGTGCGCTGGATGGACGTCAGCTACGAGCCGTTCATGGACCACCAATTCCTCCTCGCCGAAGCGAAGCGGCTCCTGGCCGTCCCGATGCCCGAAGACGCCGCAGCGTCTGGCGGGCCGGAGTGAGGGCTCGACCGGAATCCAGGCCCGGTGCCCCCTCCCGTTTCAGGTCAGGGGCGCCCCGGCGCGGCGCCGGAGCATACGAGGGGTGAGACGATCGGAGCCCGAACAGGTCCCTGGCGCGGGGTTGGCAACACGCTCGCGTGCACAAAGCACATGACCGATTCACCGAGGCCTCGTGAGGGACGACGGGACCGGATCCCGCAAGCGATGGCGTGGGACCGTTCCGACGCCCTGACTGACGGGCACGTCGGATCGTCCCTTACTCATCGCCAGACAGATAAGGTCCTTGCCGTGAACTTCGCCGTTCCAAGGGCAATGCCTCCGCGTCAGGGACCCGTGCGGGCTCTGGTTTCAAGTCAGCGGCGGCGCCGGCGGCGGACCGGCGGAGCATACAGGGGTGAAACTGGCCGCTTTGGGCCACCTCCCGGCTGAAGCCGGGGAACCAACCCGACTGAAGTCGGGGGATACAGGGATTCCCGCTGAGCTAGTTTCAAGTCAGCCGCGCCCCCGGCCGCGGCGCCGTCATCTTCAGCCACGTCTCGGCGAAGTCTTCGCCGAGGCGGAGGCAGCCTTGGGTGTCGAAGTGGATGAGATCCGGCTTGAGGGGATACTCATCCGTGTCGACCCATTCGATGTTCGCATCGGCTTCCGCCACGCGGACCTGGGCGGCGCGGACCTTCTCGTACTGGCCGAAGTCGAGCCCGACGTGCGGCTTGGTCTCGCCGAGGCTGTCGTGCAGGCGTCCGATGACCACCGGTAGGTCCGGCGTGTCGAGCGCCTCCCGGATGCGGGCGATCAGGTTCTCGAGGTTGGCCTGATACGCCTCGGCGGCCGAGGCGTCGGTCGAGTCCTTGCAGTCCTGCTCGCCTTGCATCCAGAGCAGACCGGCCCACTCGACTCGTGCCGGTGCCAGGCTCGCCTCGGCAGCTTGGCAGTGGCCGATGAGGCGATGATAAAGTGAGCCTTCCTCGGCCGGGTTCCAATCGTGGACGAGCCCCGTCCCGCCCTTGGAGAACTTCAGGATGCGGATGTCCTGGCCCGCCTCGGCGACCGCGTGGGCGAAGGCGATCTCGGGGCCGAAGGACTTGCGATTCGCCCAGGGCCCGCCTTGCATCGGCGCCCAGCCCGTCCCGTTCAGGTCCCACATCGGGACTGCCTCGAGGGGCGCGGCCAGCTCGGCGGGCAGGTCGTCGATGCGTCCCGAGCCTCCCATGTTCGATTGCCCGGCGAGGAGGACGACGCGGACCGTCTGAACATCGGGCTCTGGGGCCTTGCCGGTGGACTGGCATCCGACGAGGCCGAGCAGGAGGGACGCTGCGGAGAGGCGAAGGATCACCGGTCCTTCTCGTCAGTCGAGCTCGGGGCCTTCTCGTCAGCCGCCGGTGCTCGGCCGCCCTTGGCATCCTCTTCGGGCTTCTTGCCGATGCGGAGCTTGGGGCGCTGGCGCTCGAACTTCAGGGTGGCCTTGCGTTGGCCCTGCTTCAGCTCGATCACGTTGGTCTGGTCCTCGGCGAGCTCGAGGAAGGTCTGCTGCGAGATCTCGGATCCGATCAGGCCGCCCTCGAGCGGCATCTCGAAGTACAGCCACGCCTGCTTGACTCCGACCTCTTTGCCCACCCACTCGATCTCGGCGAGCTCGCCGCTGGTCTGCTCGACGCGGAAGGTCTTCTCGAGGTACTTCACGATCCAGGCGTCGACCTTTTCCTCTCGGTCCTCGAGGACCAACCGGGTCTTTGACAACCGCCTCAGCGCTTCCTCGAGCTGGAGCGGAGAGACGCACAGCGCGACCTCGAGCTTGCCGGTCTTCGGGTTCAGCTCCATCTCGGCAAAGCTCGAGTGCCAGGGATGCGCCCCAGCGCTCGCCGCGACGGCGAGCGCCAGAACGGTCAGTGCCGCGAGACGGCTCATTGCCCGCCTCCGGTCGCCGAGGAGTCGGACTCCGACTTCTCCTGCTGCTCGAGCTGCATCGGGTTCTTCTGATCCCGGTTGCGCTTGAACAGTTGGAAGCGGGATTCCTTCATCTTCGGCGGCCAGACGTTGTTGCTCAGGTCGGCGTCCGCCGTCTCGAGCTTCGGGTCGAGCGTGAAGGACGCGACCGGCTTGCGCGTGAGTACCAACTTGGAGATGTGCTCATTGTCCTGGCGCCAGATCTCGGCGGGAACGCGGAGGAGCTGCTGAGTGCCGTCCTCGAAGTTGGCTTGCAGGATGACCGGCATGACCAGGCCGCCGACGTTCTCGAGCTCGACCACGTAGAAGAGGGTGTCGGTGCTCAACAGCGCCTTCTCGTCCGGCTCGAGCCCTTCGAGCGTGCTCTCGTACTGCTTGCGATCTCGGTCGGTGACATCGAGCGGGTCATAGCGGTTGTAGAAGTCGAGGAGAGACGGATACGCCTGGGCGCGCTTGGGCATCGCTGCGTAACGCTCGGCGCTCATCGTGGTCGGCTCGGCATCACGCTGTGCGCGCAGCCGGGCCTTCTCGATCTCGGGATTCAGCGTGTCGAGGGTGTACATCTCGACGTCACGGATCGCGATGTCGCAGTGATCGGTCGAGTAGAACCAGCCACGCCAGAACCAGTCGAGGTCGATAGCCGAGGCGTCCTCGAGCGTGCGGAAGAGGTCGGCGGGCTGCGGCCGCTTGAACATCCAGCGCTGGGAGTACTCGCGGAAGGCGAAGTCGAACAGCTCGCGGCCGAGGATCGTCTCGCGGAGAACATTGAGCGCGGTCGCCGGCTTGGCGTAGGCGTTGGCGCCGAACTGCAGGATCGACTCCGAGTTGGTCATGATCGGCACCTGATTGGCGCTCGTCATGTACCCCACGATGTCCTTCGGCTCGCCGCGCCCCGACGGGTAGCCGTCTTCCCACTCCTGCTCGGCGATGTACTGGCAGAAGGTATTGAGGCCCTCGTCCATCCAGGTCCACTGCCGCTCGTCGGAGTTGACGATCATCGGG
>JAVJTD010000005.1:0-12775 GCA_040219065.1 Planctomycetota bacterium | reverse complement strand
TGCAGCATCAAGAGCGCGAAGCTGCCGATCGGGATCGCGATCCAATACAGGTACGAGATCAGGTACGACTGCAGCAGCGCCTACTGGTCCCACAGCACCGAGAGGCCCGAGAGGATCGCGGCCAAGAAGCTCTTGGGCTTCGGCTTCTTGGCCGCGATCCTCTCGGGCCTCTCGGTGCTGTGGGACCAGGAGGCGCTGCTGCAGTCGTACCTGATCTCGTACCTGTATTGGATCGCGATCCCGATCGGCAGCTTCGCGCTCTTGATGCTGCACCACATGGTGGGGGGCCGCTGGGGCTTCGCGGCGCGGCGACTGCTCGAAGCGGCGACTCGGACCTTCCCGTTTTGGCTCATCGCCTTCGTTCCGATCTGGCTGGGGATGGACACGATCTACCCCTGGGCGCACGGGGACCACGAGCTCGTGCCCGCCAAGGAGGCTTACCTCAATCGCGGATTCTTCACCGGCCGCACGCTGTTCTACTTCGCGGTCTGGATCGGCTTCTCGTTCCTGCTCAACCGTTGGTCGCTCCAGCAGGATCGGGGCAACACGCCGGGACTGCTTCGAAAGCTGCAGCTCCTGAGCGGTCCGGGGCTCCTGCTGTTCGGATTGACCACGACTTTCTCGGCGATCGACTGGGTGATGACGCTCGAGGTCGAGTGGTACTCGACGATCTACGGTGCGCTGTTCATCACGGGGCAGGGCGTCTCGGCGTTGACGTTCGCGATCATCGTGCTCTCCCTCTGCCGAGATCACGCGCCGTTCAACCGGCTGCCGCTGCCAGGCCGCTTCCACGACCTCGGCAATCTCCTCTTGGCCTTCGTGATGCTCTGGGCGTACATGTCGTTCTCCCAGTACCTGATCATGTGGTCGGGCGATCTGCCCGAAGAGATCCCTTGGTACCTGCACCGCTCGGCGGGCGGGTGGCAGTACGTCGCGATCGGCATCGTGATCTTCCACCTGTTCCTGCCGATGGCGCTGCTGCTGGCGCGGCGCAACAAGAGGGCACCCGAGCGGCTGGCCCGGATTGCCGTCCTCATCCTGGTCCTGCGCTACGTGGATCTCTACTGGATCACGGCGCCGGCCTTTTCGCCCGACCACCTGCGTGTCCACGTGTTCGACGTGCTCTGTTTCGTCGCCCTCGGTGGACTCTGGTCGGGCCTTTTCCTGCGGCAGCTCCGAAAGCACCCGCTCTTGCCGGTCGGCGACGAGCGCTTCGAAGGTGAGCTGTCGATGAAGGGAGCCGAGCATGTCTGACGCCGGCACCGGCTACGAGAAGAAGGACATCCGCCTCAGCGCGGCCGCCTGGCTGGGTGGCATCATCGTGATCTTGATCACGGCAGCGGCGTTGATCTGCGCCTGGCTGTTCGGGTTCTTCGATGAGCGCGTGACCTCGAAGGAGGTGCTCCGCCTTCCGGGTCGAGAGGCGAGCGAGCCCAGCCCGCCGGCCGACGTGATCGTCCAGCGTCAGGCGTTGGAGCACGCGACCTCCGAGCAGCTCGGCTCTTTCGGTTGGATCGATGCCGAGAAGGACCGGGTCCATCTCCCGATCGAGCGAGCCATGCAGATCATCGCCGAGAAGGGCGAGCTTCCAGTCTTCGAGGTGGCCGAGGAGGAGGACCAATGAGAGCGCTCGTGGTCCTCATCGCCCTCGTGATGATCCTCGCCGCTCCGGCCGTCGCGCAGAAGAAGACACCGGCCGAGATCGAGGGGGTGCGGCTCGACCAGAACCTCGACGCGCTACTGCCGTTGAACACGACCTTCGTGACGTCGAGCGGGGAGACCGTACGGCTGGACGACCTGCGGACCGGCCGACCCGTCGTCCTGGGGCTCGTGTACTACCGTTGCCCGATGCTCTGCAACCTGCTCCTCGAAGGGCTACTCAGCGCGATCCGGCCGCTCTCTTTGACGGTGGGTGAGGACTTCGACATCTGGACGGTGAGCTTCGACGAACGGGAAGGCCCAGAGCTCGCGGCCCGAAAGAAGAAGTCCATCGTGGACGCCTACGAGCGCGAAGGCGCTGAGCAGGGCTGGCACTTCTTGACGGGTGATGCGGCCTCGATCGACGCGCTCTGTAAGGCCGTCGGCTTTCACTATCAGTGGGACGAGGAGACGCAGCAGTTCGCCCACAGCAGCGCCTTGATCGTGGCGACGCCCGAAGGGCGGATCTCCCGGTACTTCTACGGCGTGGAGTATCAGCCGCGCGATCTGAGGCTGGGGCTGGTAGAGGCGAGCCAGAACGAGATCGGCTCACCGGTCGACCAGCTCCTGTTGATGTGCTTCCAGTACGACCCGGCGACCGGCAAGTACGGCTTCGTGATCCAGGGCTTCCTGCGCGGCGCCGGGATCCTGACCGCGGCGGCCGTGGGTGGCTTCATCGGCTGGTGCCTCTGGCGCGAGCGGCGAGCGCGGCAGGCCCCGGCCGCTCACTGATCAGACGACTCGGTATTCGAAGAACGACGCGACGAGACTCATGTCCGACAACATACCCTTCTTCCCCGATCAGGCCTCGGCAGCCGCCTCCAAGGTGGACGCGCTCTATGCGTTCTTGGTGGCGGTGACGATCGTGTTCAGCGTGCTGATCTTCGCTTTGATCTTCTACTTCGCCGTCCGTTACCGCCGCAGCCGTATGGGCGAGCGTGCCAAGACTGTGAAGAGCAGCCTGAAGCTGGAGATCGCCTGGTCGGTCGTGCCCTTGGTGCTGTCCTTGACGATGTTCGCCTGGGGCGCCGATTTGTACTTCGAGATGCGGAAGCTTCCGCGCGAGGCGCTCGACATCTCGGTGATCGGCAAGCAGTGGATGTGGAACCTCACCCACATCGAGGAGGGCAACAAGGAGCTCAACGCGCTGCACGTGCCACTGGGGCGCAAGGTGCGGCTGACGATGATCTCCGAGGACGTGATCCACAGCTTCTACATCCCCGCCTTTCGGGTGAAGGCCGACGTCTTGCCCGGACGCTACACTCAGCTCTGGTTCGAGCCATCGAAAGCGGGCGAGTACCACCTGTTCTGCGCAGAGTACTGCGGGACGAAGCACTCGGAGATGATCGGTAAGGTGGTCGTGATGACGCCTGTCGACTACGAGCGCTGGCTGAGCGGGGGCGGCACGAACGAGCCGCTCGATGTCGCCGGCGAGCGACTGTTCGAGCAGCTCGGCTGCGCGAGCTGCCACGGCGCCGAGGGCAATCAGAGAGGCCCCAGGCTCGCGGGGCTGTTCGAGAAGAAGGTGCAGCTCGCCGACGGTCGCGTCGTCGTGGCGGACGAGAACTACCTGCGGCAATCGATCCTCCAGCCCAAGGCGGCGGTCGTCGCCGGCTTCGAACCCTTGATGCCGACCTACGAAGGGCAGGTGAGCGAGGAGCAGATCGTGCAGCTCATCAGCTACCTCAAGTCCCTCGGTGAGAAGGAGGCGAACTGAGCCATGGGTGCGACGACGGTTCCTCTGATCGAGCGGACGCGCGAGCACTACCTCAACGTGCGCTACGGCATCAAGTCGTGGCTGTTGACCGTCGATCACAAGCGGATCGCGATCCTGTACCTGATCTCGATCACGTTCTTTTTCTTCATCGGCGGTGCGGCCGCGGTCGTGATCCGGCTGGACCTGGCGACACCGCAAGGCGATCTGGTCGAGTCCGAGACCTACAACAAGCTGTTCACGATCCACGGCATCATCATGATCTTCTTCTTCCTGGTGCCGTCGATTCCGGCGGTGCTCGGGAACTTCCTCGTACCGATCATGATCGGGGCCAAGGACCTCGCCTTTCCCAAGCTCAATCTCCTGAGCTGGTACCTCTACGTCATCGGCGGCTCGTTCACGCTCTGGGCGATGATCGCGGGCGGCGTCGATACGGGCTGGACGTTCTATGCGCCGTACAGCACGACGTATGCGAACAGCCATGTGATCCTGACCGCGCTCGGGATCTTCGTTACCGGTTTCAGCTCGATTCTCACCGGGCTGAACTTCATGGTGACGGTTCACAAGATGCGCGCGCCGGGCATGACCTGGTTCAAGCTGCCGCTCTTCGTCTGGTCACAGTATGCGACCAGCATCATCATGGTCCTCGGCACGCCGGTCTTGGCGATCACGATTCTCTTGATCGGGATCGAGCGGCTCTTGGGAGTGGGAATCTTCGATCCGGCGTTGGGTGGCGACCCGGTGCTCTTCCAGCACCTGTTCTGGTTCTACTCGCACCCGGCGGTGTACATCATGATCCTGCCCGCGATGGGCGTCATCAGCGAGCTGATCTCCGCCTTCGCTCGCCGTGCGGTCTTCGGGTACCGCTTCATCGCCTTCTCGAGTCTGGCGATCGCGATCCTGGGCTTTCTGGTCTGGGGACACCATATGTTCGTGAGCAGCCAGTCGCCCTACGCGGGCATGGTGTTCTCGCTGCTGAGCTTCCTGATCGCGGTGCCGTCTGCGATCAAGGTGTTCAACTGGACGGCGACCCTGTACAAGGCGTCGATCTCGTACCAGACACCGATCCTCTACGCCTTCGGGTTCATCGGGCTGTTCACGATCGGCGGGCTGACCGGGCTCTTCTTGGCGACTCTGGCCGTCGACGTTCATGTTCACGACACCTACTTCGTCGTCGCGCACTTCCACTACATCATGGTCGGCGGCGCGATCATGGGATTCCTGGGCGGTCTCCACTACTGGTGGCCCAAGATGTTCGGCAAGCTCTACCCCGAGCTGTGGGCCCGGATCTCGGCCGCGATCATCTTCATCGGGTTCAACCTGACGTTCTTCCCGCAGTTCCTGCTCGGCTACATGGGCATGCCGCGGCGGTACCACATCTACGATCCCGAGTTCCAGGTGCTGCACGTGCTGTCGTCGGCCGGCGCCTCGATCCTGGGCATCGGGTACCTGATCCCGATGGTCTACTTCATCTGGTCGTTGCGCTACGGCAAGGACGCGGGCCCGAATCCCTGGCAAGCGAAGGGCCTCGAGTGGACCATTCCCTCACCGCCCACGACCTTCAACTTCGAGGAGCCCGTGGTCGTAGTAGAGGATCCCTACGCCTATCCGACCGACGACGAGCCGACCTGGCCCCAGCCGGAGGAGGCCCATGTCTGAGCACGGCTCCCTCGCCCATCACTTCGAGGACCTCGAGCAGCAGCGTCAGTCCGCCGACCTCGGAATGTGGCTGTTCCTGATCACCGAGATCATGTTCTTCGGCGGGGTGTTCGCCGCCTACGCCGTGTGCCGCTGGATGAACCCGGCCGGCTTCTCGGCGGGGACGCAGCACCTCGATGTGACGCTCGGCACGATCAACACCGCGGTTCTGATCGGCAGCAGCTTGACGATGGTCTGGGCGGTACAGGCCGGACATGAAGGCGATGCGAAGGGCATCAGCCGAAACCTGATGCTGACGATCTTGCTCGGCGGCGTGTTCCTCGTCATCAAGGGCTTCGAGTATCGGCACAAGTTCCACGATGGCCTCGTCCCCGGTCCCCTCTTCCACTTCGAGGGGGAGCACGTGGCGGGCATCGAGCTGTTCATGTGCTTCTACTTCATCATGACGGGCTTGCACGCCTTCCACATGATCATCGGCATCGGGCTCTTGATGTGGCTGATCGTCTTGGCTCGCCGCGGACGATTCACCAAGGAGTACAGCAATCCCGTCGAAGGCGTCGGGCTGTACTGGCACTTCGTCGACATCGTCTGGATCTTCCTCTTCCCGATGCTGTACCTGCTCGAGCACTGAGATGCACGATCACCAAGCCGCCCGCACGATCTCGATTCGCGTCTTCTTGGCGCTCATGGTCCTGACGGCCGTCACCGTCGGTGTGTCCTTCGTGAACCTCGGCGCCTTCAACCTGCCCGTGGCGCTGCTCATCGCCTGCACGAAGGCCAGCCTGGTGCTCGTCTACTTCATGCACCTCAAGGGCAACTTCAAGCTGCTCTGGGTGGCCGCCGCCTCCGGCTTCCTGTTCCTCTTGGTGCTGATCTCGCTGACACTGTCCGACTACTTCACCCGCGACTGGTGAGGTGGTTTCTCAGGGCCGAAGGCCCGCCGGCGCCCCTTCGGGGCGCGTGTTGTAAACATCAGAATTGCATACCCTACCCCAGGCTCGGGCCGGAGGACCGGCCCCGCCTGGGGCTGTTCGCGGCCGGCCCTTCGGGCTTACGGCCAGAAGGGCTCGGATGGCCAAGCTCCGGGCCTCTTGCACGCCGCCGGACGCGCGAGCGAACTTCGGGGGCGACGTGCCCCTCACCCCTCCGCGCGAGCGATGTAGTCCCTGAGCTCCTGCATCTCTTCGCGGAGGAGGTCGCGGATCGAGAACATGCCGACGACCTTGCCGTCTTCGGAGACGACGGGGAGGTGTCGCACCTTGTGGCGGCGCAGGAGGAGGATCGCGCTGTTCACGCCGGTGCCCGGCTGACAGGTGATCACGTCCTTCGTCATCACCTCGGACACGAGCGTTGCGTCGAGATCCTTCTCCGCCACCAGGACACGCCTCAAGAGATCGCGCTCGGTGAAGATACCCGCGAGGCGGTCGCCATCCATGATGGCCAATGAGCCGACGTCGGCTTGCGCCATCTTCTTGGCCGCTTCGCGGACGGTGGTTCGAGGCTCGATCGTCACGAGCGATTGCTGGTCGGTCAGAAGATCTCTGAGCAGGGTCATGGTCACCTCGTTCGGGAAATCGGGAGCGACGGCAGGGCATGGTCGGCCGGGCGTTGGCGTCACATGACCGGCGGTCGCGAACGCCCGATTCTAGCAGAAGGGGATCCACCGAGAATCACTGGCCCGCGATCGTCGAACGACGAGTCCATCAGACCATCCAACGTCGCAATCGTCGTGGCTCGTAATCGTCAGTCGGGCAAGGCCTGTCATTCACTGAATCGGCACACCGAAGAAGGTCAGCGCTCCCACTCCGCGTGCATTCTTGATCCATGGTCCATCCTGGGCGTGACCATCGTAGCGAATGATCGTCGCCGAGCTGGGCCCGGCGAGCGTCAGGACGATGGTGTTGCCGATGACCTGTCCGGCGAGCACGCTCGTGCCGTCGTCGAGTGAAACATTGGCTTCGGCGCCCGGCTCGAAGACCAGCCCGTCGTCGGGATCTTCGAACACGAGGCGGATCCGGTCGTGTGCGGCATCGACCCACTCCGCGCGCTCGATGTTCGGGGCGTCGATCTCCTGTGTGTCGGTGCTGCCATACAGATCACGCAGCACGAGGCGCGCGATGCGTTCACCGAGCTCGCGATACCCGGCATAGAGATAATGACAGCCATCGTGAGACGGCGCCGCGGTGGTCGACATCGCCTGGAGATCGGGAACGACATCGGGCAACGTGCGCTGCACCTCGCGAACACCGATATCGGACACGCCGCAGCCCTTGCGAACCTGGAACAGGTAGATCTGCTCGAGGGCAGGGTAGTCTTCTTGCCAGTCCGCGTGGACCTGCAGGAAGCGCGTCCGCCAGGCCGAACCGTTCTCGAAGTCCGACTCGCCCTGATACCAGAGCATCGCGCGCGCGTGCCGCGCGACATCGGACTGCTGGGCTCGATAGAGGAGGCGGCCATAGATCGTGCCGAGGTCGGTCGGGTTGGCGTCGTTGCGCAAGTGCTGGGCGATGGCCGTGCCGCCGATGGCGCCGTTGAGGATGCCGATCGGAACGCCTTCGACGCCGACGATCTGCTCGGCCATCCGAAGGGCCCAGGTGCCGACCGAGGCATGCTCGTGCGTCTGGAGCGCGTCGGCCATGTCCCAGTGGAGGTCGAGCGAGACCTCGTTGCTGGGAGCATCCGTTCCGAAAGAGCGGATCCAGTGACTTTGGGACAGGTTACCCAGCCCCTCGGACCAGTAGTCCGAGGCGACGGCGTTCGACTGACCGTTCACGAGCAAGAGGTCCCCGGCCACGATGTTCTGGCGACGCAGGATCGGGAGACGGCGTCCGGGCTTCAAGAGGTCGACCTGAGCCTCGTAGTCGGCGAGCTCGGCGAGAATCGGGACGGTGAAGTCGAACCGTGCGCTGTTCGCGATGTAGAGCAGGAGCTGCGAGCGCGACAGGAACGGTTGGCCCGATCGAAGCACGCGGAGCTCGATCGCGAAGTAGCCCTTGGTGTGCACGGTGCCCGAGACCTCGAGCGTTCCCTGGCCAGTCGATCGGTCCCGAGCCAGGACTTGGCCGTCGCGCGGCAGCCGCTCGAAGCTCACGCTCGGCGCCTCGAGATCCAGGAAGCGGCCAGCGAGGTATCGGTCGAGCGCTTGCCGCTCTGAGGCGGACAAGACGTGGTCGTAGACCATCACTTCGCCGATGTGACCTTGGAAGTTGTTCCCGCCCGCGAAGGCTCCGACCTGCAGCGCAGGATCCGAATGAGGTGCGGCATTGCCGGTTCCGACCTGGACACCATCCTGGTAGAGGACGCCCTTGCCCATCGCCGAATCGTACGTCGCGACGAGGATCACCCATCGTCCCAGCGGGGTCGGGACCGAGCTCGTCACGAAGGTCCCCGAGTGGAAGAGCTGCGCGCGATCCGAGAAGCCGAAGAAGAGTGCGTGCTGAGCCGCACCCGAGAGGACGTTGTTGTTGCTGGCGTAGCTCTCGAGCGCGACGACGGCCACCTTGGTGTAGCTTCCCGTCGGCATGCCGGCCGCCGCCGACAGTAGGTCGTTGCCGTCAAAGTGCAGAGCGGCACGTCCTCCCGGGCCGATTCGCTCGAAGCGTGGCCTCTGGGCTCCTCGCCCCTGCGAGAGCACCATACCCGAGCCACCGGCATCGACCCACTGAGTCACCAGCCCAGAAGGACCAGACTGGGCGCCCGATCCGGGACGCAGCCAGAGCACGCGGCCCTGAGCGGGGCCACCGTACTTGGTCTGGGAGAGCGCCGGTGCGGCGAGCGTGAGACAGACGAGCACGACGGTCCAGGCGCGCATGGAAGACCTCGGGTGAGTTGGTTTCGGGAAGAAGCGGCTGGGCCGAGTCTACGAAGCGCTGCCGTCAGGCGCCAGGCAACAGGCCAGGATGCTCAGCGATAGAGGTCGCCGGCGAGGTAGCGGAGTCCGGTGTCGATGATGACGGTCACGACCGTCTTGCCCGGGCCGAGCGCGCGAGCTCTTTGGAGCGCGGCCCACACGTTGGCGCCTGAAGTCGTGCCGCCGAGGATGCCCTCCTTTCGAGCCAGCTCGTTGGCTGTGCGGATGGCGTCTTCGTCCTTCACGGCGACCACCTCGTCGATGAGATCTCGCCGGAGGATGCTCGGCACGAAGGAGAGGCCGATCCCCTCGAGGCGGTGCCGGCCGGTCGTGCTCCCACCCGAGATGTTCCGGACGTGGAACGGCTCGACGGCGACGATTCGGATCGAAGGGAGGCGCTCCTTGAGGACCTCGGCATTGCCCGACAGGCAGCCACCCCCGCCCGCCGCCATGACGAACTCGTCGATGCCCGTCCCGAGGCGCTCCAGGATCTCGCGGCCCATCGGATGGTAGCCACGGCGGTTGTCCGGGTTGTTCACCTGGTCGGGCCAAAAGGTGCCGGGCTCTTTGGCGAGCTCTTTGGTCCGGGCGATCATGCGATCGATCACGCCAGCGGTGAGAACGCCGCCCTGGGCGAGGACGATCTCGACGGTGGCGCCGAAGGCACGCATCGTCTGCAGCTTCTCGGCCGCGAAGCCGTCCGAGGAGACGAAGTGGGCTCGGTATCCGCGGGTAGCGCAGACCATCGCGAGTGAGCTGCCCGTGCTGCCGCCGGTGTACTCGACGACTCGGCCGCCCGGCCCGAGCTCGCCACGTCGCTCGGCGCCCTCGATCATCGAGAGCGCCATGCGATCCTTCATGCTACCGGTCGGATTCGCCGCTTCGAACTTGACCCAGACATCGGCGCAGTCGTCCTCGGTCAGGCGCGTCAGTCGGACGAGAGGGGTGTTCCCGATGAGCTCCATCTCGGCTCCTCGTGAGGGCGTGGGGAATGGGGGGCACCGACGTTATACCGCCGGAAGGGGCCGCTGTCCCTGGCGACGAGTGAGCGACTTCTGAGGGACGTGATCGTCTCCCGGGCTCAAGTCACGGCCTGTTCAGGCCGATGAGGAAAGGAAGGTCGAGGAGATCCTGCAGGTCCCGTTGCGCTCGAGACGATCCGGATGAGCCCATCGCCCGACAGCCGACCACCGAGTGTGGCCGATCGAGCTACGCGCGCCGCGCCCTGGCAGATCGGCGGGAAGGTCGCCGTCTCGCTGTTCGCCATCGTCACCTCGGCGGTGATCGTGCGCGGGCTGGGGGCCGACACGTTTGGCACGTACACGGTCCTCCAGAACATCCTGGCCTTCGCCCTGATCCTGGTCATGGCCGGCATGACACCGGCCCAATCCCGCTTCGTGCCCGAGGTGGAGGAGACGGGAAAAGCGCTGCGGCCGTTCGTGCGCCGCTGCCTCTCGGTCCAGCTCGTGCTCTGGATCCCGATCTCGGTCGCGGCGGTGCTCTTGGATGGGCCGCTCACTGAGGCATTCGAGCTGGGCGAAGCCGGCATCGTCAGCTTCGGAGTGCTCTTGATCCTGATGTCGGTCGTCTTCGAGACGCTCGTCAGCGTGCTGACGGCGCGCTTCGCGATCCGGGCGCTGGTATTGACTCAGGTCTTGGTGAAGACCATCGCGCTAGTCGCGATCGCCGCCGCCCTCTGGCTGGAGGGCGGTATCCGCTCCGTGCTCGCCATCTACGCCCTTGTCCATCTCTTGGGCTCGCTCTTCCTGTGGAGCCGGCTTCCCAAAGAGGGCGCGGCCGAGACGGCCATTCCCATGCGGCGCCTCTTGAGGTTCGCGGTGCCCGTCATCGGCACGATGGTCGTCGGTCAGGTCGTTCTCCGGCAGAGCGAGACGCTCGTCCTCGGCCTCTGCCGCTCCAACATCGAGGCCGGTTACTACGGCGCCGCCTACAACCTCGCCCAGCGATTCATGGAGTTCGTGCCTGCCGCCTTGTGGCCGCTCGTGCTGGCGACCTGGTCGGCGTACCACGTGCGCGATCCGGAGCGATTGCCAGGGCTCATCGATCGCTACTGGCGAGTGCTGCTGTTGATCACGGTGCCGATCACCGTGTTCGGGATGATGTTCTTCGATCGCGTCTTCTGGATGCTGTATGGCGAGGAAATGCAGCCTGGAGCGCTCCTGTGCGCCGGCTTCTTCGGTGTGTTCCTCTTGACGTTCCTGTGCCAGCCGATCGGCATGGCCTTCTACGTCCTCGAGAAGCCTTCGATCAACCTGCGGGTTCAAGGTCTCTGCGCGGCCGTGAACCTGACGCTGGACTTCCTCTTGATCCCGCCACTCGGCATTTGGGGCGGGTTCCTCGCGGTCGCCCTCACGTTCGTGGTCGGTGACTTCGCGACGTACTGGGTCGGACGGCGGCTAATGCCAGGGCTCCGGTTCCCGGCCGGTTATCTGGCGAGGATCGGGCTGGCCATGCTGCCCCTATTGGTCTTCCTGCCACTGCGGAGCTGGATCGAGAACCCGCTGCAATTGCTCCTCGTCGCCTTCGCCTTCGGAGCGGTGCTCCTCGCCAGCCTCAAGCTGACCCGCGTCGTCGGTCCCTGGGAGGTCGACCTCCTCGAGCGCATCCCGCTTCCGGGAAAGGTCAGGAAGCCGCTCCTGACATGGTTCGGCCGGAGCGTGTGAGCGGACCGACCGTCCGCACGAAGAAGCGCCTGATCTATCGCCGGCGTTTGAGCCGCGAGTGCAGCGCCCGGTCCTGGTGTAGTTCGGGGAGGGTCCTTGCCTGCTCGAACGTGGAGCGAGGGCGAGTTGCCTTGTGGCATATTGTGGCGTATAGTGCCACAACCGGCTCCAAAGGCATGAACCGGCAGTCTCTCGAGGCAGGAAGATCAGAATGGCCCGCTCGCTCAATCTCTCACTCACCGATGAGCTTCGCGCTTTCCTCGATGCGAACTCCGGTGAAGGAACGTTGTTTTCGACTCCGAGTGAATTCGTCCGCGCGCTGATTCGAGAGAAGAAGGAGCGCATGGAGGCGGCGGAGCTTCGAAAGGCCGTCCTGGAGGGATACGACGACGCGCTGCAAGGCCGGACTCTGCCTCTCGGCGAGGACCTCCGCTCGATGATCGAGGAAGCCAAACGGCGGGACGAGCAAGGCTGGACTGGATGATCGAGGTCCGCCTGACCCGGCGAGCGATCCGCGACATCGAAGCCATCGATCGCCACTCGATCGAGAAGTGGGGGCGGCGAGTGGCTTCAAAGTATCTCTCAGATCTGCAGTCGGGCATGGCCCGTCTTCTGGACAGCCCAGGGCTGCTTCAGAAGCGCCCGGAATCTTCGCTTCGCCTCCGCTTCTATCCCGTTCGTGAGCATATGCTCATTTGTGACAGGGTCGGAGATCGGATCTTGGTGCTCGCCGTCCGGCACCTTGCGATGGATCTTCCGGGCAGGGTCGCCGAGCTGGAACCGACTCTGATCCTGGAATCCGAGCTTCTCGCCAAGAGACTCGAACAAAGAGAGTCGTAAAGCGCAGCGACCGGTCCTAACGGAAGAGCGCCTGATTCAACGTAGGCGAGAGAGCCGCGAGCGAAGCGACCGGTCCTCGAGTTGTCCGGGGAGGGTCCTCGCCTGCTCGAACGCCCGTCTGAACGGACCCGGTTTGGCGCCTTGGCGAATACCGGCAGAGAACCCCAACGGACTCGGCGAGGACCGGGCGCTGCGCTTGCGTCTCTCCCGCTCATGACGGGCGGGGTCATTGACGATGCGGCCAGTGGCCCAAGCTCGCTCGTTCGAGTGTCATTCGTGACAGCGGGCGTTCAGCTCGCTCGGCTTGGGCACTCCAGCGCTCGCAAGAAC
>JAVJTD010000560.1:0-12926 GCA_040219065.1 Planctomycetota bacterium | reverse complement strand
CCGACGCCTCTCCGGTGGAGACGCGTCGGCTTTGCGCTTTTCTAGAGCCACCCGCGTTCCGCCGGATCCTCATTCGGAGAACGCCATGTCTTCGGGAAACGAGTTCCTCCCCACCAGACCTCGGCGAGTGAATGAATCATGATCATTCCTTCCATTGATCTCATGAACGGCAACGCCGTCCAGCTCGTCGGGGGCAAGGAGAAGGCGCTCGATGCGGGGGATCCTCGGCCGATCGCGGAGCGGTTTCGGCTGGCGGGGGAGCTGGCGGTGATCGATCTCGATGCGGCGCTCGGGCAGGGCTCGAATGCCGAGACGATCGAAGATCTTATCCGTCTGGCACCGTGCCGGGTGGGGGGCGGGATTCGCGATGTCGATACGGCCCTCCGGTGGCTGGATGCCGGCGCGGAGCAGGTCATCCTCGGGACGGCGGCCCGGCCCGAGATCCTCGAGAAGCTGCCGCGCGAGCGGGTGATGGTCGCTCTCGATGCTGTCGATGGGGAGGTCGTCGTCGAGGGGTGGCAGACCAAGACCGGCGCGAGCATCCTCGATCGCCTCGAAGAGCTACGCGACTTCGCCGGGAGCTTTCTGATCACTTTCGTCGAGAAGGAAGGCCGCCTCGGCGGCACGGCCCTCGACCGGGTGCCCGAGCTGATCGAGGCGGCAGGCGATGCGCGCATCACTTTCGCCGGCGGTATCACGACGCCAGGCGAGATCAAAGAGCTGCATCGTCTCGGCGCGGACGCACAGGTCGGGATGGCGATCTACACCGGCAAGATGAGCCTCGGCGAGGCGATCTTGGCGCCGCTGCGTGCCGAGGGCGAGCTCTGGCCGACGGTCGTCGTCGACGAGCACGGCGTCGCCCTTGGCCTCGCCTGGTCCAATCGCGAGAGCGTGCTCGAGGCCGTCGAGCGTCGGCGAGGGGTCTATCATTCCCGCCGGCGCGGGCTTTGGGTGAAGGGCGAGTCGTCGGGGAATGGGCAGGAGCTGCTCCGCATCGACCTCGACTGCGACGAGGACGCGCTGCGATTCACCGTGCGTCAGGAGGGCCAGGGCTTTTGTCATCTGGACACGCGCACCTGTTGGGGCGAGGATCGCGGGCTGGGTCGCCTGGTCCGGCGCTTGGCGCAGACGATGCAGGACCCGCCGGAGGGATCGTTCACGGCGAAGCTGTTGAAAGACCCTACCTTGCTCGAGGCGAAGCTGCTCGAAGAGGCGAAGGAGCTGGCTGAGGCCGAGAGCCCCGATCACGTCGCGTGGGAAGCGGCCGACCTCTTCTACTTCCTCGCCGTGGCGCTGGTGCGCCGGGGTGTCTCGCTCGAGCAGGTCGCGGAGCATCTCGATCGCCGGGAGCTCCGTGTCAGGAGAAGATCGTGACGATGCGATTCGAGATGCGGCGATTGCGAATCGACGAAGTACCGGTGCTGGGCCGCGAGCCGGTCGATGCCGAAACCTTGGCCGCCGCGCGCGAGATCGTGACGCGTGTGCGCGACGACGAGGAAGCCGTGCTCGAGTACGCCGAGCAGCTCGACGGGCTCACTCGCGAAGAGCCCTTGCTCCTGGGGCGCCGCGAGCTCGCCGCTGCATTGGCCGAGATCGATCGCGAGGATCGTGCCCTCCTCGAGCGGACCGCTGAGCGCATCGAGTCCTTCGCCATTGCGCAGAAGGAAGCACTCGAGGAGGTGACGATCGAAGTGCCGGGTGGGCATGCCGGCCACGAGGTGACACCGGTTCGCGTGGCCGGGTGCTACGCGCCGGGAGGGCGCTATCCTCTGCCTTCCTCGGTCTTGATGACCGCCGTCACCGCTCGCGCCGCGGGTGTCGAGGAGGTGATCGTCGCCTCGCCGAAGCCGGGCCCCATCACGAGAGCCGCGGCCGCGATCGCCAATGCAGACGCCCTGCTCTGCTGCGGTGGCGCGCAAGCCATCGCCGCGATGGCCTACGGCCGCGGTGGCGTGCCGGCGGCTGCGACGATCGTCGGCCCGGGCAATCGGTGGGTCACTGCTGCCAAACAGATCGTCAGTGGGCGAATCTCGATCGACATGCTCGCCGGGCCGTCGGAGCTGGTGGTCCTGGCCGACGACTCGGCCGATCCCGCCGTGATCGCGGCCGACCTGCTCGCGCAAGCCGAGCACGACCCGCAGGCTTTTCCCGTCTTGATCGCCTTGAACGAGGGGCTGATCGAGGAGGTGGAGCGAGCGCTCTTCGAGCAGCTCGAGTCGCTACCGACGCGCGAAGTCGCCGAGGTGGCCCTGAAGAACGGATTCTGCCTCTTGGCTGAAGATCGCGCCGTCGCCATCGAGGCCTGCGACCGTCTGGCGCCCGAGCATCTCCAGATCATGACGCGCGACGCCGATGATTGGGCCGAGCGGTTGGACCACTACGGTGCGCTCTTCATCGGCAGCCACTCGGCCGAGGTCTTCGGCGACTACGGCGTGGGACCCAACCACACCTTGCCCACCGGCGGTACGGCTCGCTCCTTCGGCGGCCTCTCGGTGTTCAGCTTCCTGCGCATCCGCACCTGGCTCCGCTTGGACGAAGCACGCCCCGAGATTCTCGAGGATGCCGCGCGCCTCGCGAGGCTGGAAGGCCTCGAGGCGCACGCTCGAGCGGCCGAGCGACGCAAGGGCTGAGGGACAGCGCGGCTGTCCGGTGTGAAACCAGAGCCCGCGCGACCGAAACGGGAGGGCGCCGCCGGGTCAGGGGTGAGTGGTCGTTTGGTGAGTCGTTCGGACCGCCGGCTTCAGCCGGTCTCGGTGTCCTCCATTGTGGCGCCTCGGAAAGGACCCGAGCTTCAGATCCGAAACTCCTTGTCCAGGCTCGACCCCGGGTGCGATCGGACCGCCCCGGCCCAAGCTCGCTTGCGCACAGCTCTCACCGACAGACTCGGTCACTGGCTCGCTCGACTTGGGCACTCCAGTACTCGGGCACTCCAATGGGATCCGGATCTCGAACCTGCCAGTGCTCCACGGACTAGACAGCCCGCTCTCGGATACCCATGATCGAGAGCGGCTTGCCGACCGCCGCGTTCGAGCGAGGCAGATACCGATGAGCGAGAGACCTGATCGATTCTCCGCCGACGACATCGCGTCGTCCGAGGAGTTCACCTGGCAGCATCCCAAGAACCCCAAGTCCCGGCTGAGGGGAGTCTCGCTCTCGCAGCACTGCGGACTCGAGCGGATCGGTCTCCATCGTATTCGCCTCGAGCCGGGCGCAGAGGCAAACGAGTACCACGCGCATCACTTCGAGGAAGAGTTCTACTTCGTGCTCGAAGGGCGAGGGGTGATGCTCGTTGATGGGGAAGAGGTCGAGGTCGGACCGGGCGGCTTCTTCGGGTTCCGGGCGCCGTCGGTGCCGCACCTGATGACCAACCCGTTCGAAGACGACCTCGTCTACCTCGTCGGCGGAGAGCGCAAGGCGTTCGAGATTGCCGACTTCCCTCGCCTGGGTCAGACGATGATCCGGGATCGCGGTCAGGCTTGGATCGTCGACAACGAGAGCCTCCAGCCCTTCTGGAAGAGCCGCTCGAAGGACTGAGGGCCTAGGGCAAGCGGCAACCCAGCCCGCGGCCTCGGTTTCCTGCGCAATCGATAAAAACTTCAAAAGCCCCTCAAGCGATCCCCGAAGCGGTCGAGAATCATAGATGCGGGGATATTCCATCGGGAAAGGTCCACACATGTTGAGGATCGATTCGCAGACGGGACGCGCTACCGGTCCGCCCGTCGTGCCGGACGATTCTTCTTATCCGATTCGTCCGGCTGCTCCCGAAGCCGTGCGCGGCGCACATCCCACCCGGGATGACGAGCGCTCGACACGACCGGGTGAAGCCATCCAGGACGAGCTGAAGCTTTCACCAGAAGCTCTGGCACTCGCCGCATCGGAACGCTTGCCAGCCTCGGACGGGCAGGACGACGAGAAGTCGTCGGCCCCGAGCGCGACGCAGGATCCCTCCGATCAGGCACGCGCCGAGCGCGAGGCCGCCATGCCCACGCTGGCCGGCCTAGCCGAAGAGGCCGACGGGGAAGAAGCCGAGGCGGCATCGACTGCCGCCGAGGAAGAAGAGTCCGAATCGACAGACGCCCTCTCGCCACATGAAGAGGAGATCGTTCGCGATCTCCGGCGTCGTGACCGAGAAGTGCGCTCTCACGAGCAAGCCCACCAGTCCGCCGCGGGATCGTTGTCTCGAGGCGGTGTCCAGATCAACTACGAACGCGGTCCCGACGGCCGGCGTTATGCCGTCTCCGGGAGCGTCGACATCACCTTGAGAGAGGGCGAGTCGCCCGAAGAGACCCTGCGAATCGCACAGCAGGCTCAAAGGGCGGCGACGGCACCCGCCGACCCCTCCCCTCGAGATCGACAAGTCGCGGCTGACGCGGCTCGCCTCGAGCAAGAGGCGCGCCGAGAGCTGCAAACCGAGCGAGCCGAGGCATCCGATAAGGGTGTGGAAGAGACCCAGACGGCGGACCCGACGAGGCCCACCGATGCCGGCGAGGTCTCGGAATCGGCTCCGAGTGATGCGAGACCCGATCCGGCTCAAGTTCGCGCTGCCGAGGTGCAAGCCGACGCATCGCGTGATCGAAGTGACGAAGGATCGGAGACCGCCACGGCCATGGATCGCGAGAAAGACGCGCGCACGCTCGGCCTCTCTCGCCGCGCCGTCCAGGCCTACTCCGAGACGAACGATCTCTCGCGAGAGCCCGATCGCCGTCCCCAGGTCTACGCCTGAGAACAATGCCGCCCGGTGACCTCGGTCGCCGGGCGGTGGTTCTACCTGGGGCACCTCGGGCGCTTCCTTCGATCCGGCCTCGCTTGCGAGGCCGGTACGAGTGCTTCGTCGAGCCTCGTCAGCGCCCCCTCGTGATCGATCCTCCGTCATCGATCACCACCGCCGGCTCACCTGTCATGCGCCTGCGACCATCCTGCCGGTCGTGTCTCACGGCTGCTGCCAATGTGGCAGTGCGGCCTCCGGGTTACTGTCGGCCTGAAACCGAAATGCCTTCCAAGTCATCGGTTTACGGTCCGATTCGCGCCGCGGGCTCGACTTGGCATGCCATGCGCTGATGATATGGAGTCCCGACCCGCGATCATGGCAGGGACGGCTAGGCGAAGGAAGGCAACTGACGTGAAGATCGAATTCCAAGACTACTACGAGCGACTCGGGGTCACCCGGGAAGCCAGTGCCGACGAGATCCAGCGCGCCTATCGCAAGCTGGCTCGTCGATATCACCCGGATGTCAACAAAGAGCCCGAAGCCGAGCAGCGCTTCAAGTCGATCACCGAGGCGTACGAGGTCCTCAAGGACCCCGAGAAGCGACGCCGCTACGACGAGCTCGGTGAGAATTGGGATCGCATCTCGCCCGAGGACTTCGAGCGATACGCCGCCGGAGCGAAGCAGGGGCGCCAGAGCCACCGCTTCTCTCAGTTCTTCCGGGGTGGCCAAGGCACCGGAGGGGGCGGCGGCTTCAGCGACTTCTTCGAGGCGTTCTTCGGACCGGGGGCCCAGTTCACCGGGTCGAGCTACGGAGCCGACGGCCCCGAATGGTCGATGCGCGGTCAGGACGTCGAAGCCGAGCTTGCCGTATCGCTCGAGGAATCGCACCACGGCGGTCGGCGCAGCTTCGAGCTCTCCACGGGTCCTCAGGGGCGCACCCAGCAGTACACGGTCACGATTCCCAAGGGTGTGACGGATGGCAACCGCATCCGGCTCGCGGGACAAGGCTCGCCGGGCCTCGGACAAGGCGAGCCCGGAGACCTTTGGCTGGTCGTCAAGCTGCAGAAGCATCCGCGATTCCGGCCGCTGAAGGGGCACGACCTCGAGACCCATGTCTCCCTGCAACCTTGGGAAGCGGCCCTCGGCGCGACCGTACGCGTCCCGACCCTGTCTGGCTCGGCGGAGCTCAAGGTGCCCACCGGCGTCGCGAGCGGTCAGAAGCTCCGTCTTCGCGGTCAGGGCCTCTCCAAGAAGTCTGGGGGCGCGGGCGATCTCATCGTCGTCCTCGACATCTGGCTACCCAAGGAGCTCGGCGCGAAGGAGCGGGAGCTCTATGAGCAACTGAAGGAACACTCAAAGGCGCTTCCGCCCGGACGCCTGAGCTGAGACCCGGAGAGATCGAGCGAGCGCGAAAGTCTCGCATCACATAGAGGGCTTTGGAAGGAGACCACCATGGACATGAATCGACTGACCCAGAAATCGCAAGAGGCGCTGCAACAAGCCCAGAGCCTCGCCATCGCCAAGGGACATCAAGAGGTCGACACCGAGCACCTGCTCGCGGCCTTGCTGGGGCAAGAGGGCGGCCTGGTCGGCCGGCTACTCCAGCGCATCGATGTCCCGGCGCACAATCTGCTCGAGGCCGTGAACCAGGAGCTCGCGCGGCGCCCCAAGGTCTCGGGCCCGGGCATCGAAGCCGGCAAGATCTACATCTCCCAGAAGCTCTCCCAGCTCCTGGTCCAAGCGGAGAAGGACGCCAAGCGCCTCAAGGACGAGTACGTCTCCGTCGAGCACTTGCTCCTGGGCCTCGTCCGCGAGGGCGATCGCTCCGCTTCGGGCAAGCTGCTCGCCCGGTTCGGCGTCACCGAGGATCGCCTCCTGAAGGCGCTCACCGAGGTGCGCGGTCACCAGCGCGTGCAGAGCGACAACCCCGAAGCGACCTACGAGGCTCTCGACCGGTACGGCCGTGACCTCGTCCAGCTCGCCCGGCAAGACAAGCTCGATCCCGTCATCGGTCGCGATGACGAGATCCGCCGCGTCATCCGGATCCTCAGCCGCAAGACGAAGAACAACCCCGTCCTGATCGGTGAGCCGGGTGTCGGAAAGACGGCCATCGCCGAAGGGCTCGCCCAGCGCATCGTCCGCGGCGACGTTCCCGAAGGCTTGAAGGACCGGACGATCTTCGCCCTCGACATGGGCGCGCTCGTTGCCGGGGCCAAGTTCCGCGGCGAGTTCGAAGAGCGACTCAAGGCCGTCCTGAACGAGGTCAAGAGCGCCGAGGGCCGCATCATCCTGTTCATCGACGAGCTGCACACCATCGTCGGGGCCGGCAAGGCTGAAGGGGCGATGGATGCCGGCAACATGCTCAAGCCGATGCTCGCCCGTGGCGAGCTGCACTGCATCGGGGCGACGACCCTCGACGAGTACCGGCAGCACATCGAGAAGGACTCCGCGCTCGAGCGCCGCTTCCAGCCGGTGCAAGTCGACCAGCCGAACGTCGAGGACACGATCTCCATCCTCCGCGGCTTGCGCGAGCGATTCGAGGTGCACCACGGCGTGAAGATCCTCGACAACGCGCTGGTCTCGGCGACCGTGCTCTCGAATCGTTACATCACTGACCGCTTCCTGCCCGACAAGGCGATCGATCTCGTCGACGAGGCCTTCGCCCTGATCCGGACCGAGATCGACTCGATGCCCGAGGAGCTCGATGCCGCCACCCGGCGCATCATGCAGCTCGAGATCGAGGAAGCCGCGCTTCGCAAGGAGAAGGACAAGGCGAGCCAGGAGCGCCTCAAGGCGATTCAGAAGGATCTCCAGGATCTGAACGCGCACACCGACGTGCTGCGGGCCCAGTACGAGTCCGAGAAGGCCGCCATCTCCAAGGTCCGCGAGCTCCGCGAATCGCTCGAGCAGCTTCGGCGAGACATCGAGCGCGCCGAGCGGCAGTACGACCTCAACAAGGCCGCCGAGCTCAAGCACGGCAAGCTGCCCCAACTCGAGGCGGAGCTCAAAGCCGAGGAGGCCAAGCTCGCCGGGCGGGCCGGCGAGTCCGACCGGCTCCTGCGGGAGGACGTGACCGACAACGAGATCGCCGAGATCGTCAGCCGCTGGACCGGCATTCCGGTCACGCGATTGGTCGAGGGCGAGCGTGAAAAGCTCTTGAAGCTCGACGAGGTGTTGCACCACCGTGTGATCGGGCAGGACGAAGCCGTTCAGCTCGTCGCGGATGCGGTCATCCGCGCGCGGGCCGGCATCAAGGACCCGAACCGCCCGATCGGCTCGTTCCTGTTCCTCGGTCCGACCGGTGTCGGAAAGACCGAGCTGGCGCGGACGTTGTCGGAGGCGCTCTTCGACTCGGAAGACAACATGATCCGCATCGACATGTCCGAGTACATGGAGAAGCACGCGGTCTCGCGGCTGGTCGGCGCGCCTCCTGGATATGTCGGCTACGAGGAGGGCGGCCAGCTCACCGAAGCGGTGCGGCGGAAGCCCTACTCGGTGCTCTTGTTCGACGAGGTCGAGAAAGCGCACCCCGACGTCTTCAACGTGCTCCTGCAGATCCTCGACGACGGCCGGGTGACCGATAGCCAGGGTCGTACCGTCGACTTCAAGAACACGGTCATCATCCTGACGAGCAACATCGGCGCTCAGCATCTCCTCGAAGGCATCACCTCGAGCGGCGAGATCAGCGAGGGGGCGCGGCATCAGGTAATGAGCGAGTTGCGACATCACTTCCGGCCCGAGTTCCTGAACCGACTGGACGAGATGATCCTCTTCCGGGCGCTCCGCCTCGAGGAGATCGAGCGCATCGTCGGGCTGCTCTTGGCACGCGTGTCCGAGCGACTGGCCGATCGAAGGATGAAGATCGAGGTCTCCGAGGCCGCGAAGAAGCACATCGCCCGCGAGGGCTACGACCCGGTCTACGGCGCCAGGCCGCTGAAGCGGTTCATCCAGCGCCACCTCGAGACGCGCCTCGCACGGGAGCTCCTGTCCGGGAAGATCCTCGATGGCGCGACGCTCTTCGTCGACCTCGAGAACGAGGAGCTGACCGTCCGAGCCGAAAACCCCAAAGAGTCACCGGCCGAAGAGCTCGCGAGCTCCGAGGTGTGACATCGCAGAGACTCACCCTTCCAAGCCGACCGCCCCATCGAAGCCAGCCGCTTCGGTGGGGCGGTTCTCTTTTTGGAGTCGATGGAGCGCGGGCGTCCCGCTCGGATCAACGGTTCGACTTGCGACTCGGACGCCCGGCTTTGCTGGAGGGACTCTGCTCGGGTCGACGTCTTCGAGCATCGCCGTGAGGGCTCTTCACGCGTGGCGCTCGCGCATCGTCATCATCCTCATCCTCATCCTCATCATCGTCGTCGTCGTCGTGATCTTGCCCCTCGCCATCGCGGCCGCCCGAGCGGCAGGTCAGGCTGGAGACGAGGTACACGTACGCCGCGGTGCGTCCGATGGCGGGCTCGTTGAACTCCCAGGATCGCTCGACCCATTCTCCCGTGTTGGAGTTGGTATCGACGTGTGCCTTGGAGGGCGATGCGCCGAGCGGCGGCGACAGCGTGCCATGGTAGAAGTCGTTCGGACCGTTCACCATCATCATCGGAACGGGGCCGTGTGTGGAGCCGGCGCCATCGAAGAGGGGGTCCCCATCCTGGAACCAGAAGTGGAACGGCTCGAGGACCGGGTTCTCCGCGCCGAGGGAGCCGGCGTTGGTGAGGTAGACCTGTCCGAGCGGATTCCGGCCGTGCAGGTAGTGCAGGTACTCCTCGGCCTTCTCGCGGTAGTCGTTCGAGAAGGACCCCACGCGTAGCCGATCTGCCTCGATGAGGATCGTCGCCCATTGCACCTTCAAGCGATTGGACGCGAATCGGTAGTCGTCGCGATCCATCGGAGAGCGGTACGCATCCGATCGCGCCGCGATCTCGTTGGCTCGGTCCTTCAAAGCTTCCTTGATGTCTCGCAGGAACCGCGAATTCCCGTTTCGCGCATCGATGTAGTCGATGGCCGAGAGGGCGAGTAGGAAGCGGTCGTCGGGATGGATTCGGTCGATGGGGCGAGGCCCACCGACGCTGTCCCAACGGTCCTCGAAATAGTTCCGGTACTTGCCCGAGCGCGTCAGTCGGTAGAGCTCGACGGCGGCGAACATGCGTGCGACCCGGTCGTCGATCGCGCCGCCGGAGCCTTCGGGTGAAGTCATCTCACCCGAGTTCTTGAACCCGCCTGCCGGGATCTGGTGCGGATGCTCTTCGAGATACTCCCACGCCTGCTCGGCGTCCCACTGCAGCTTCGAGGCGAATCCCGGATCGTGTCCGTAGAAGAGCTTCGCCCCTCGGGCGCAAAGGCCGGCCGCGATGGCGGTGGCGCGCGTCGAGGTCTCGGTCACATAACGAGGCCCGGCGTACGCCTCGGGCGGCGACATCGAGTCGTACCACTTCAGAGCGCTCACCTTGTGGTGGAAGCTGCCGTCCGGCGCCTGCATCTTGCGCAGCCAGCGAAGCTCGACGGCGATCTCGTCGAGGAGGTCGGGGATGCCGTTGCCGCTCTCGGGGATGTTCGTGCTGCCGTCGGCGAAGAGAGCCGGGTCCGCCTCATAGGCCCGCATCAAGAACCAGAGGATCTCGCCTAGGTGCGTGACGTACTTGCCGTAGTCTCCGCCGCCGTGATGCCAGCCGCCGGACACGTCCTTCGGTGCGCCGGTGACTTGGCCGGCCAGGTAGCCCATGGCTGTCCGATCCTGCCCGTCGGCGACATGACAGGCGCTGTGCTGCCAAGGACCCGCGGCGCCGCCTTGAAGCGCTACACCGCAACGATCGAAGTACAACGACTTCGCCGCTTGCCTCGCGAGCGCGTCGAAGATGTCCGAGCGGACCTCGAAGTCCACCGACCGGCCGACGGTCGAGGTGATGTAGTACCGGCCCTCGAGACGCAGTCCCGTGAAGTCCCCGTGCCAGACTCGGTCTCCCGAGACCTCGTCGACCGCGCCTCCCTGCCAGGGGACGATCGAGCCGCCCTTTTGCGGCACGCGGTAGACGACCTGATCGTTCGAGGCCTGTCGCACTTCGAAGCCAGGGCCGGGATCCTCGGTGAAGACGACCACCTTCCGAGAATCGGGGCAGTAGCCGAACTGATCCACCAGGACGCGCGAGGCCGGCTCGACGACTCTCATCCGATCGATGAAGAGCGTCGCTGGCGCGTCGGTCTGCGTGACCAGGATGAGTTGATACCCGGAAGGATCAATGCGCGCGGGATCGTAGGTCCACTGCAACGTGAGCCAGTCGCCCTTTCGTGTGACGGCCCGCGATTCGAGCGGATACCAGCCGTCGGCAGCACTGATGAACACCGGAACGAGCCACAGCCAGGTTCCCGAGAACGCCGCGTCCAGGTGGACGTCGAGGCGAAGCACTCGCGCTCTCGGCAGCGCCGGATCGACGCTCGTCTCCAACTTCCGAACGCCTTGATCCCACGTGCTGGCCGGTACGTCGATCGACAGGCAGCCGGCTCCTTCCGGAATCGGTGCTGGCGCGGTCGAGAATCCGTTTCCGCGCGGCAAGGTCCAGCCGTCGACCGAGTTGTCGTTCCAGGTATAAAGGTCGGTCTCGATCTCCTGGGCGGTGGCAGGAGCTCGAAGGACCAGGATCCAACAGGCGAGGCAAGCCAGGCGGCGCATTCTCGAAAGCACTCGAAACCTCCGGGATGAGGTGTTCATCGGTGGGGAGCAATCCGGGGCGGAGCCCCGCTCGATCATCGGCGAACCAGGATGGCCGCCCGTAATCGGAGTCGAACATTCAGAAGATCGAGGCTTCGAGGGCGGGAATGGATCGACCTCGGACCGCGTTGCCGAGAGCTCCGGCCAGGAGGAAGACGATTGAACAGGAACAGGACGACCCGATGACGACGCTGTGGCAGCGCCTGACGCGACCGAAGACGAGCGAGCCCTCCTACCCTCTCTTGCCCGCGGTCTCGGACTCCGGCGAGACGAATGTGCCCGGGATCTACGCGGCGGGCGAGTTGGCCGGGACACCTCTGGTCAAGCTGGGCCTCAACGCCGGGCACGCGCTCGTCGAGCGCATCGCTCCCGAGCTGAAGGAAGAAGCGCGGAGCGAAGACATCCTGGACCTCGTGATCGTCGGGAGCGGGAGCTCTGGGTTCGCCGCGACCGTCGCCGCCAAGGATCTGGGGCTGAGGGCGGTGACGCTCGAAGCGGACAAGTTCGCCAACACCTTCGTCACGATGACCAAGGGCAAGCTGCTCTTCGCCGAGCCGCTCGATGTGCCAGTCCGGGGGCGCGTCTGGTTCGAGGAATGCCGCAAAGAGGAGCTGCTCGATCGCTGGCGGCAGATGATCGACGATGAGAAGCTCGACATCCGCGAGCAGGAGAAGGTCACCGACATTCGCGGCTCGAAGGGCGACTTCACCGTCGTCACGGGCAACGGCGAGTACCGTGCGCGGCGCGTGCTCCTGTGCCTCGGCAAGGCGGGCAACCCGCGAAAGCTCGGTGTGCCCGGTGAGCGCGAGCACGCGAGCAAGGTGCATCACCGTCTGCTGGATCCAGCAGACTACCAGGGCCAAGACGTCCTGATCGTGGGCGCCGGCGACGTCGCTTGCGAGGCCGCGATCGCGCTCGCGGCGGACGGCCGCAACCGGGTCACCCTGTCCGCGATCGATCGCGAGCTGACCTTCCCCAAGAAGCGCAACATCGACGCGATCCGTTCCCTCGAGCGAGAGGGCCACTTGCGGATCGAGCTCGATTCGAAGGTGACGCGCATCGACTCGGATGCGGCCATCGTGATGCTTTCGGGCGGCCAGGAGGAGCGCCTCCCGAACGACGTCGTCTTCGAGATGATCGGCGCCGAGCTACCCCTCGCCTTTCTCAAGAAGGTCGGTATCCGACTCGCCGGGAGCTGGACGCCGAAGAAGTGGCTGATCCTCGCCGCGATCTTCGTCTTCGTTTACTCATTGTATGCTTTGAAGAGCTACGGCAAGGGCGCCACGGCCTGGCCGTTCGAGAGTCTGATCTCGCAAGGCACCTACGATTCGATCCTGAAGTCGATCTTCCAGGTCGCGTTCGCGCCGTTCGCCTGGCTGTTCGATGACGCGGCCAGGCAGGACATCTACGCCGATCGGGGCTTCCAGCAAGGCTACCTCTACAGCGGGCTGTATACGCTGATCATGCTGGTGTTCGGCGGCGAGGTGTTACTCCGTTGGCGGAAGAAGGCGAAGAATC
>JAVJTD010000558.1:0-9579 GCA_040219065.1 Planctomycetota bacterium | reverse complement strand
TATTCGAGTAGGTTCGCGGCGAGCCCCCGGCCCAAGCTCGCTCGCGATAGCTCTCACCGACAGGCTCGGTCACCGGCTCGCTTCGACTTGGGCACTCCAATGCACCGAGCACGTTTCACCCCATGTATGCTCTGGGCTCCGCGCCCAGGGGCGCCGCTGATCTGAAGCCAAGCCCGCGCGACCGTCAAACCAGAGCCCGCGCGACCGAATCGGGAAGCGGCTGCTCCTCGGGGAGCCGCTTCCTCGACGTCGCTGAAGATCGAGCGAGGAAGCGCCGAGCAAGGGGCCGCTCGGAATGCGTCGTCGCAACGTCGTGCCCCAGCCCAAGCTCGCTCGAGCAGAGCTCTCTTCCACAGACTCGGCCTTCGACTCGCTCGACTTGGGCACTCCAATGCACTCGGGTTCGTTTCACCTCCGGTATGCTCCCGGCGCCGTGTCCGGGGGCTCCGCTGAGCCGAGAGCACTGGGAGCGCCACATTCGGAGCGGCGGCTCCAGCCGGTCTTTGTGTCCTATTTCCGAGCGCCTCAGAAAAGGCCGGAACGGGAAGGGCCCTCGCCCAACAGGAGGGGGAGAGCCGCAAGCGCAGCGACCGGTCCTAGCTCGGCCCGGGGAGGGTCCCTGCCGGCAGGGCCTCGGGGAGGCTCCTACCGCTTTATGCTCAGCGCCCCGGTCCAGTTCGGACTTGACCCGGCTGAAGCCGGGGAGACAACCTGACTGAAGTCAGGGGATACGAAGACCTTCACCGACCACGAGCCAGCACCATGATCCGCCTCCTCCTCACCGCGGCCCTCGCCCTCTCGCTCCAGGACGACGTCGTCGCCCTGCAGCACGCAACAGAGCTCGAGATGACGCTCGGTCCGGGCGATCCCGTGCTCGAAGGCGTCGGTCCGTCGAAGACGTTCCACTACCAGTGCACCTCCGAGGACTCGGTTCTCTTCCTGTGGGCGAGATCGGAGTCGATCGACCTCGTTCTTCGGATCGAAACCGAGACGGGTGAACGCCTCGAAGACGACGACTCGGGCGGGTTGTCGAGTCCCTTCTTGCGCGCCGAGCGGCCTGAGGGCCGTCAGCTCATCATTCGGGTCGCGGCCAAGAAAGTCACCGAGGACTCGCCGATCACCGTACAGTGCTTCGAGGCCCCGGAGACCGAGACGACACGGACCGTGGCGCAGCAGGCGGCCGAGGCGATTCAAGATGTCCAGCGCATCCAGGCGTCAGGGGACCTCGAGGGCGCGCGTGCGCTCGTATCCGAGACGCTCGATCAGATCACCGCGATGGAGGGCTTCGAAGACAGCGCGGCGATCTCGCAGGTCTTCTTCGATCTCGGCGTCGCGGCCTATCAGCTCAATGACATTCCGGTCACGGCACGCGCCTGGCGTCACTCCCTGGCGTTCGATGAGCGGACCCTTCCGGATGAGCACCCTGATCTCCAGACCAGCCGTGGCAACACTGCCATCATGATGGAGGCGATGGGCGACGCGGAGTCCGCGAAGGTCCAGCTCGAGAAGGTCCTCGATGTTTTCTCGAGGATGCTGCCGGAAGATCACGATCGCGTCCAGGTCGTTCGCGGCAATCTCGCCGTCACCTTGAGCACCTTGGGTGACCTCGCCGGCGCCATCGAGCTCGAAGAGCAAGTCGTGGCGTCGATGGAGCGCACGTTGCCGGAGGGCCACCCGGACCGGTTGCTGGCACAAGGAAACCTGGGCCTCACCTTGATGAAGGCCGGCAAGGTGCGCCGGGCCAGAAAGATCCTAGAAGCCGTGCTGGAAGCACGCTCGAAGACAGCCGCGCGTGACGACCTCGATCTTCAATACGCGCGCCTCGATGTCGCGGCGGTACTCTACGAGGAAGGTGAGCTCGAAAGGGCCCGCGACCTGCTCGATTCAGCCCTGCAGATCCTCACCCGCATCTTGCCCGAGGGCCACGATCAGCTCCGATCCGCTCGACAAGCACTGGGGGCCGTCCTCTTCGCTCATGGAGATCTGACCGGAGCCCGCACGCTGTTCGAGCGAGTGCTGGAGTCGGCCTCTCGGCACCTGCCCGAGGATCACCCAGGCGTTCAGATCGCGCGGCAGAATCTCGCCGGCGTCCTCAAGAATCAAGGCGACCTCGCCGCCGCTCGTGAATTGGAGGAGCGCGTGCTCGAGTGGCGCTCGCGCGCTTTCCCGCCCGATCACCCCGACCTCCAGAAAGCGCGCCTGAACCTCGCCGGAACTCTCTCTTCTCTGGGCCGCTACACCGAGTCCCGTCAGCTCCTCGAGACGGTCGTGGAGGTCCTCTCCAGAACTCATGCCGAGGACCACCCCGACATCCAGCGGCCTCGCATGTTGCTGGTCGAGCTCCTCTTGATGGCGGGCGAGGTCAGTGAGGCGCGCGACCTCGTCTCGAGAGTGGCGGAAGCTCGTTCGCGAAGCTTGCCTGAAGAGCATCCCGACCTTCAGAGGAGCCGGTGGCTATTGGCTGAGGTCTTGGCGAGGCAAGGCGAGCTCGCGCGGGCCGAGGAGCTTCTGCAATCGGTGAAGAACTCGCTGACGCAAAGTATGGCATCCGAGTCTCCCGACATCGAAGACGTACGCATCAGTACCGCTTGGGTACGCGCGAGATCGGGACGGGTCGAGGAGGGCCGCCAGGTCGTTCACGAGCTCACCCGAGAAGCCACGCAGAGGCTGGCCAGATTCGCTTTCACCTCGCCGCGGGAGATCGACGCGCACCTCGGAGAACTTCGGGAGACCGTCGACGCGGTCCTTTCCTTGACGAGCGAGACGGCAGAGGTCTCCGAGGACGCCCTGGGGAGCCGGCTCGCCTTCTCGCTGATCGAGGGCATGCGCGGTGCCACGACTCGAGTGCATCGTCAAGGAAACACTACCGTGGACGATCCGGGCCTCGCCGCCCTCCGAGAGAGGCTGATTGCCGCCAACAGCGAAGTCTCGCGGCTCGCCAGCGGCGGCGAAGACGCGGCGAGCTTCGCGAGCGCCGTCCGAGATCGCGATCGCTTGGAGCGTGAGCTACGGGAGGCCTTCGAAGACAGCGGGATCGCTCTGCCACTCGCTCCCGATCTCGACCCGGACGCGATCGCGAGCGCCCTCGACGAGCATCAAGCCGCCATCGGCTACTGGCGATATTGGCGAAGCCACTTCGATCCTGAGACGCATGAAGTGTCGGATCCCGTCGCCAGCTATCAGGCCTGGGTCATTCGTCCGAACCTGGGGTTGAAACGCTTCGAGCTTGGAGCCGCCGAGCCGATCGAGCAAGCGATCGAGAGTTGGCGCGCCGCGATCGGAGCTCCACTCGGCGGGCGAGGTGCCCCGGCTTCCGAACTCGCGGGCCGGCTCGGCCGTGTCGTGACTCGGCTCCTTTGGACTCCGCTTCAGAAAGCCTTGGGCGACTCGACCGACCTCGTCGTTGCACCCGCCGAAGCCGTGAACTTGGTGCCGTTCGAGGCCCTGCCTGTATCCGATGGCGAGCTTGTGGGCGATCGATACGGCGTCTCTTATCGCCGGGCGCTGTCTGACTGCACCCTCGAGGAGCAGGCGGCGATCTCCCCTCACGGCCTCCTGGTCCTGGGCGGTGTGGACTACGCGGGTGGCGTCGAGTCCCCGGAAGAGCGTGCGAGCTCTGCATCGAGCGGTGCTTCGATCAACACCCTGCGCTCCGGCAGGGGTGGGTCGTTCCGATGGTCGTTCCCCGAGCTGACCGAGACCCGCGACGAAGCGGCGTCCATCGTTCAGCTCTTTCGAGACACATTCGACACAGCCGCGAAGGATCCGATCCTACTGAGCGGCCGAGGAGCGACGCGGCGCGCCTTCGAGGAGCTCGCACCCCGCCATCGAGTGCTCCATCTGGCGACACATGGCTGGTTCGCCCCGCAGTCCGTTCCCGCATTGACGGACGATCGCCCCATCGACGGGAAGAGCGGCCTCGGTACGTTCACCTCACTCAGAGAGCACGTCCAAGGCCTCGCCCCGTCGCTCCTCTGCGGCCTCGCCTTCGCCGGCGCCAACGGAGAGGCCGACATGTACGGCCGTGTCCGGGGCGTGATGACCGCGGAGGAGATCAGCACCATGGACCTCAGCGGCGTCGAGCTGTGCGTGCTCTCGGCCTGCGAGACGAATGTGGGTCTACGACGCGGCGGCCAAGGCATCGCTTCGTTGCAAACGGCGCTGCATGCGGCGGGAGTGCGCACGGCGATCACCTCTTTGTGGAAGGTACCCGACGACGCGACCCGCGAGCTGATGACCGAGTTCTACCGAAGACTCTGGGTGCTGAAGGAGCCCATGGCCAAGGCGCTCTGGAGCGCGAAGCAGAAGATCCGCACCCAGCTCAATGATGAAGGAAAGCCCGTTTACTCAATCCGCGACTGGGCCGGCTGGGTGCTCAGCGGCGATCCGGAGTGATGGAACGCGGTCATGCTCCCCGCTCTTCCCTTGCGGGAGACATGGAGGTTGGAAACCCGCGCTCCACGGGTTGGTTCCCCGCCTCTCGGGGCCGTCCAAGAGATCATCGAACAGCGCCGCGTCGCCGGCGGGTTGACCGCGGATCCGTGGAGTGGATCTTCCCGCGGATTACGCTTCAGAGAGGCTACACGGGCGGCAGCCAGAGCGAGGCAACGGGTAGAGCTTCCAGCCGGTCTCCGAATCCCAGCGCCTGCGAGCCGGCGTAGAAGAGCACCCCACGAACGAACCGTGCGTCGCGAAGGCCGTCGAGCCGATCGCGCAAGCCGACGAGATGGCGGAAGTCCTCGGCTCGGACGGAAGCGGCGGCCTTGATCTCGATGCCGACGGTCCTCCCGTCGTCCCCCTCGATCACGAGGTCGATCTCCGAGCCGGTGTGTGCCCGATAATGGAAGAGCGAAACACCCAGCTCGGCACCGAAGCGCGCCACTTGGCGTACGAGCTCATTGACGGTGAACGTCTCCATCAGAGGTCCGGTCGCGACGGCCGTCGGCTGCGCGATGCGCTCAGCGTCGACGCCGAGAAGATGAGCCGCAATTCCGGTATCGGCGAGGTACGACTTGGACCGCTTGGAGACGCGAGAAACGAGATTGCGCGACCAGGCAGGCACCTCGTGGGCCAGGTAGACAGTGTGCAGAAGCGGCAGATAGTTCGCCCGCAGCGTACGGCGGTCGATGTTCAACCTGGCGGCCAGATCGGCGTCGTTGATCTCCTGCGCGGTCGCGGCCGCCAACAGCCGGAGAATCCGGGGCAGTTCGTCGAGATGGCGGATCCGACTGATCTCGGGAACGTCCCGCAGCGTCACGGTGCGAAGGTAATTGGCGAAGAAGCGTCTCCTGGCAGCGGGATCGAGATACTGCGCCTCCGGATAGCCCCCTCGGCAGATTCGATCGAGGATCTCCCGCCGGGTCGGCATGGGCCGACGACCAAGCCGCCGGATCACCGAAGGGGAATCGAAAAGGGCTGGAAGTAAGGTATCGGACTCGGGACCCAGGCGTTTGGCCTCGCCTTGTGAGAACGGCCAGAGGTCGACGATGTGGACCCGACCCGCGAGCGATTCGGAGATCCGAGAGAGCGTCAAGAACCGCGTCGAGCCGGTCAGGAGGAATCTCCCGGGCGTCCGTTTCCGGTCGACGTCTGCCTTGATCGTGCGCAACAACGAATCGCCGGCCCGCTGGAACTCGTCGATGACGACTGGGGACTCCCGGTCGATGAACGTCACCGGATCGGCAAGGCAAGCCTGAAGCTGGACCTCATCGTCGAGGGTCACGAACGACCCCCCGACGAGAGGAAGAACCTGATCCCGTACGAGCGTCGTCTTCCCGGCCTGGCGAGGACCGTTGACGACCACCACGGGAGCTTCCTGGAGGCTTTGCTGAACCTGCTCCGCCGCATGGCGAGGCACCAGGGCATCCGAACGAGTCTCGGTGGCGTTCTTCATGGCACAATCATAGCGTTTTTCCTGTCAGGAAAGTGGCGCTTTTCTACGTTGCGATGGCGCGGCGGAGAAGCGCGGACCGATGCGGGCAGCAGGGTCTCTCTCGACACCGGAGTGTAAGCCGTGGAGGTCAAGAAAGCGGGGATCCGGATTGAGCGTCGTCTCCCCGGCTTTAGCCGGGTTGTTCCACCGCCTTTAGGCGGTTCTGACTTGACCCGGCTGAAGCCGGGGAGACAACCTGACTGAAGTCAGGGGATACGAGAACCTTCACCGACCACAAAGCCCAGCTCGGCGATCGAGGCCCACGGGCCTCCGTTGACCTCGGAGAGGATGCGCAGCTTCACGTATCGGCCCGTCGTGCTCTCGAACGTTGCCTCTTGGGACGTCTTGACCTTTTGGAAGCTCGCCGTGAGGACGGCCTCTCCGAAGTCGGTCGAACCGCCGACGAAGAGCTCGAACTGACCGATCGACCCGTTCCAGCCGTTGTCTTGCCGGGCGAGGTATCGGATCCCGTGGACGCGATACTCGGCGCCGAGATCGATGACGATCTCGTGCGGGGGCTCGGCGAGCTCGCCTTGCCATCTCGTGTGCCAAATCGTTCGTGGGTCGCCGTCAATCGCGTTCTGCGGCAGCTTGCCGTTGAACTCGGACGCGCTGCTCGCCCGAACGATCTTCCAGTCGGCGTTCGAGATCAGGCCCTTCGAATCGAGTGCGTGGACCTTGGCCGCGGATTGCCGGGGACGCGAGCTGCCCCACTTCGCCTGACGGTCCTTCTCGTGAAGCGCGGGGTCGTCGTACGTCCCCTCGCGAACGGGCTCGTGAGCTTCCTCGGCGTAGGCCTTCATCTTTGCCAGGATCTCGGGGTGCTTCGCGGAGAGATCGCTCGTCTCGCTGACATCCTGACTCAGATCGTAGAGCTCCCAATCCGCGTCCTTGCCCGGACGGATCGCCTTCCACGAGCCCATGCGCACGGCCGTCTGCCCGCCGAGCTCCCAGTAGAGATACTCGTGCTGCTCCTGCTCACGGCCGGCGGCTTCTTCTCCGATGAGCTCGGGCACGATCGAGAGGCCGTCGATGTCCGAGGGCGCAGTCGCGCCCGACAGCTCGGCGAGGGTCGGGAGCACGTCGGCGAAGTACCACAGGTGATCGCTCAATCGGCCCGGCTCGATACGGCCCGGCCAGCGCGCGATCATCGGGATCCGAAGGCCGCCCTCGTAGAGATTCCCTTTGCGGCCACGAAACTCGACGCCGGTCTCGGGATGCACGTTGGCGCCGTGAAAGCCCCTGGGGTGCTCCTTCGACTTGAAGTAGTCGGCGCCGCCGTTGTCGCCGCAGAAGAACACGATCGTGCTTTCGTCGAGCGCGAGCTCTTTCAGCAGCGAGAACACCTGGCCGACTTGCCGATCCAGCATCGTGACCATCGCGGCGTAGCGGCGAGCGTCTTCGGGCCACGGCTCGTCCTGGTAGATCTGCCAGGCGGGATCCTCGTCGGGAATGTCGAACATCCCGTGCGGGGGAGTGACGGGCAAGTAGCAGAAGAAGGAGCGATCTTTGTTCTTCCGGATGAACTCGAGCGCCTCCTCGAAGATCACGGTGTGGGAGTAAGTCTCTCCCTCGCGTCCTCCGATGTTGCCGGCGAGCTTCCTCTCGGCGCTGTTCTCTACGATGTAGGGCGGATAGTAGCTATGGGCGTGCACCTGGTCGTAGTACCCGACGAAGGTGTCGAACCCGTGCTCTTCGGGGACGCCCGTCGAGCCCCGGCCGCCGCAGCCCCACTTGCCGAAACCGCCCGTCGCGTAGCCCTTCTGCTTGAGCACTGAAGCGATGGTCTCTTCGCCAGCGCGCAGCGGCGTGCCGCCGCCGTTGGTCCTCACCGAGGTGTGCCCCGAGTGCTTGCCCGTCATCAGCACTGCGCGCGTCGGCGCGCACAGGGAAGAGCCGGCGAGGGCTTGTGTGAAGCGAATGCCCTCCCGAGCCATCCGATCGACGTGGGGCGTTCGAATGTGAGGGTTGCCCAGGCACGAGAGCTCGTAGTAACCCAGCTCGTCGGCCATGATGTACACGACGTTCGGTGGATCCGCCGCGAAGGTCGCTGGGCTGGCGAGGGCGAGCAGCAGGAGGCAGAGCTTCGGGATCGATCGTCTCATGATGTGAGTGTCCGAATAGATGTCCGCGTTGGGCGCGCATCGTATCAGAACGGTCCTTTCGGCCCGTTCGAAACGCTTCGAGCAGTGCGGCATCTGCTCCCGCGCGTCGGCCGAAGTTGAGTTAGACTCCGAGTCGGCTCACGGACTTGGAAACCGACGAACACGGATGGAGGATGAAGATGCGATTGATCGAGAGGTTCGTCGAGACCGCGCTGCTTTGTCTGGCTCTCACGGCCTGCACCCAGAGCGCGGAAGAGCCAAGTGTCGGGCGTGGAGCTTCGACCAAAGAGGGCGGAGCGGTGGCCGAGCAGCCAGGGCATCAATCTGAGGATGAGGATACCAAGATGAATGAGAGCGCGACCGAGACGGCTATCTTGGCCGGCGGCTGCTTCTGGGGCATGGAAGAGCTGATCCGGAAGATCGACGGCGTGATCGAGACCGATGTCGGGTACTGCGGCGGCGAGAACGAGAGCGCGACGTACCGCAATCATCCGGGACACGCCGAGGCGGTTCGGGTGGTGTTCGATCCGAGGAAGATCAGCTTCGAGCACCTGCTCTTGAACTGGTTCTTCCGAATGCACGACCCGACGACCCTCAATCGTCAGGGCAATGATCGCGGCGAGAGCTACCGCAGCACGATCTTCTACTTCGACGAGGAGCAGAAGCGCATCGCCGAGGAGTCGATTCGGACCGTCGAAGCCGCCGATCGGTGGCCCGGCCAGATCGTGACCACCGTCGAGCCCGTCAAGAACTGGTCGCGCGCCGAGACGGAGCACCAGGACTACCTCGTCCGCAATCCCGGCGGCTACACCTGCCACTTCCTCCGCGACTGGAAAGAGATCCCGACCGGCGTCAGGAAGTAAATCACAGAGCCCGCGCGACCGAGACGGAAGAGCGCCGCCGAGCTGCCAGAGGCATGCACGACGGTGCCGCCGCCCGAGCTGAACCACAGAGCCCGCGCGACCGAGCCGGAAGAGCGCCGCCGAGCCAGAGGCATGGGCGACGGTGCCGCCCGAGCTGAAGCACAGAGCCCGCGCGACCGAAACGGAAGAGCGCCGCCGAGCTGCCAGACGCATGCGCGACGGTGCCGCGGCTCGAGCTGAGAGGGTCCAAGCAAGGGGCCGCTCGGAAGCCGCCCGCCGGCACCCCCCTAGAACGCGGCACGCCTCGTCGACGTGGTGCCCCGGCCGCCAACTCGCTACTCTGAGCGACGTCGAACGAGTTGGCACCCCGGTTAGTGGAGGCTCCGATGGCTGTCCGGTTCCTGCTGTTCCTATTCACCGTGACCTTCGCCCTATCGGCCTACTCCCAAGAACCCGCCCGCGAGCCGCTTTGGCCAAACGGAGCACCCGGGGCGCTCGGCGAGACCGAGAGGGACAAGCCGGCGATCACTTGGTACGTGCCGACGGAAGACATCCACACCGGCGCGGCGATCGTCGTCTGTCCTGGCGGCGGCTACGGGGCTCTCGCGATGGGGCACGAGGGCAAGGACATCGGTGAGTGGCTGACCGGCTTGGGCATCACCGCGATCGTTCTCGAGTA
>JAVJTD010000557.1:0-16750 GCA_040219065.1 Planctomycetota bacterium | reverse complement strand
GCTCAACAGCCGCTCCCCGTATCGGTCGCGCGGGCTCTGTTTTCGGGCGCGCGGGCGTCAGTTTCAGATCAGAACGGGACGGGACCTCACAAACAAGAGGGGGTGAGCCGCGAGCGCAGCGACCGGTCCACTCCCCCCCGGGGAGGGTCCCTTCCCCGAGACTCTGCCGGCACGGACCCTCAACGGACTTTGCGAGGACCGATCGCTCCGCTCACGGCTCACACCTCACTGCCAGTCGAGGCCCTCATGGCTCGTGAGATATCCGGGCTAGGGCCGGACGCCGTGCCGGCGAGACAGCTTGCTCCGAATGCCCCTTGCTCGGCGCCTTTCAACTCGATGTCCGTGCCGTCGAGAAAGCGGCTGGTTGACCGATAATCTCTCTCCGTATGGGTCGCGCGGGCTCTAGTTGCGTTCGCGCGGGATTCGGTTTGATGCGTGTTTCGAGTCGGCGGCCGGCGGAGCATCCAGCGGAGCTCAACGAATGATCGAGCGCGATCGAATCGGTGACGACCGGAGTCCCGTTCCGACCGAGGCCGCCACCTGCCTCACTCGAGCTCCGTCGCCACTCGTCCCAAGAGCTCGAACAATCGGTCGAAGTCGATGGGCTTGATCAGGTGTGCCCAGAACTCGGCGTTTTCGAGGCGTGAGAGGGTCTTGGGATCGCCGAATCCGGTCATCGCGATCCGATAGGACTCTTCCAGGCCGGGGATCTCGGACGCGGCCGCGGCGAGCTCGATGCCGGTCATGTCGGGCAAGGCCAGATCGAGCAGCAGGACGTGCGGCAGGAAGCGCCTGGCCTCTTCGAGACCGGTGCTGCCGGTCGTGGCCGAGCGCACCTGACAGGAGACCGAGAGCAAATGATGCAATGATGTGAGCGAGTCGACATGGTCATCGACGACCAGGATGCGCAGCTTCGAGAGCTCCAAAGACGGGGCGGGCTCCTTGGCTTCCTCCTCGGGGGGAGCCTGTGAGGCCGGGAACCGGACACGGAACCGGCTCCCTCGTCCGAGACCGGGGCTGTCGGCGTCCGCGGTTCCTCCGTGCAGCTCCATGAGGGAGCGTATCAAGCTGAGCCCGATGCCGAGTCCGCTGGAGCCCCGGCGAGCTTGGAAGAACATCTCGAAGAGGCGCTTCTTCTCGTCTTGCGTGAATCCGATCCCCGAGTCTTCGACGGCGATCTCGATCGCGTCGCCTTCGACGCGCCCGGTCAGGCGAATCGTGCCGGGTATCGGCGAGTAGGTCACCGCGTTCGAGAGCAGGTTGACGAGGATCTGCTCGAGGCGCATCGGGTCGGCGACCAGCTCCAGGTCGCTCGGCTCGACGGAGATCTCGAGCTCGTGACCGCCGGCATCGATCTCACCTCGAACGACATCCGCAGCCCGCTCGATGTGCTCGGCGGCCTTGACGCGTCTCGGGCGCAGCGTCACGTCTCCGCGCGTGATGCGTCCGATGTCGAGGAGGTCATTGAGCAGCGTCGTCATGAGGCTCGCCTGGCGCGACATCTTCGAGTAGAAGTCCTCGCGCTCGGAGTCGTCCACGCCGCGGCGCAGACACTCGATGGCGGTGACGAGTGCGGCCAGCGGGTTTCGGAGCTCGTGCCCGAGCGTCGCGAGGAACTCGTCCTTGCGTTGATCCGCCAGTCGGAGCGCCTCTTCACTGCGGCGGCGCTCCGTCACGTCGAGCACGGTACCCACCAGGCGTTGAGGCTCTCGCCCCGAGAAGGAGACGAGGCCGGTCGCCTCGATCCAGCGGGTCTCACCGGTCCGAGGGTGAATGACCCGATACTCCGCATGGAGCTCGCCGTCGCCGTCGGGATCGAGTGCCTTCTGGATCTCGGCCGTCGTCGGATCGCGATCGTCGGGGTGCAAGCCGGCCAAGAAGGTGTCGTAGACGATCACCTCGTCCTCCGAGACGCCCCACAAAGAGCGGATGCGCTCATCCCACTGGATGATTCCGGTCTGCAGATCGTAGTCGTGGATTCCCAGTCGAGCGGCCGCCTTGGCGAGCCTCAGCCGCGTTTCGCTCTCTTGCAGGGCGCGCTCGCGCTCTCGGCGCTCGGAGATGTTGCGGGCGATGGTGGACACGCCTGACAGCTTGCCATCGGCGTCGCGGATGGGAGACGCCGTCAGAGAGACCTCGAGAGTGTGCCCGTCCTTGTGGACGCGGCTCGTCTCGAAGTTCTCGACGCGCTCGCCCTTTCGCAGCCGCTCGATGACCCCGAGCACCTCGTGGTCCCGATCGGGCGGCGTGATGCGAGTGAGGGAGTGACCCACCATCTCCTCGGCCGAGTAGCCGTACATCTGCTCGGCGGCGGAGTTCCAATTCGTCACGATGCCTTCGAGGTCCTTGCCGATGATCGCATCGCTGGAGTGCTCGACGATGGAGGCCAGGCGCTCGCGGAGTCGCTCATGCTGGACGTAGTCCGAGATGTCCTCGACCATCGCGTAGTAGCCGGGGATCTCACCGCTCGGGAGCACGTGGGGGATGAACTCGGCGCGGACGTCTCGGTGGGGACCATGGATGTAGGGAAAGCGCTGCTCGACAGAGACCCGCTCACCGGCGAGCACGCGGTCGATCAGGGGCATCGCCTTTTGCATCGTCCCTTCTCCGACCACCTCCCGAACGTGCTTGCCGATGATCTGTCCGGGCTCGAGTCCGAACCACTCTTGGTACTTTCGGTTGGTGAAGCGGTAGACGAGGTCCCGATCGACGTAGGCGATGAGCACCGGCATCGCGTCGGTCACGAGCGCGAGCTGGCGCTCACGCTCGCGGAGGTCGTCCTCTTTTTGACGGCGGTGAATCGCCAGCCAGAGCACATTGGCCAGGGCCTGGACGAAGTACGCGTCTTCACCATCGAAGTCGCGGGGACGTTTGCGATGGGTGCCGAGGACGCCCCAGGGTGACTCGAAGGGACCGATCACGGCCGAGATTCCGACGCGGGCCCCGTGCTCCACGAGCAGCGGCGCTCCCAGGAAGTCGAGGGGCGTCCCCGCGTCGGCGGAGCCGATCGTGAACCGCCCGCTCCCGGCGGAGGCAGGAACCTCGAGTAGCTCGTGACCTACGACGCCGTCTCGCCAGCCGACTCCGGCGCGCAACATCATCGTGTTCCCGGACGGCTGGAGCTCGAGGACCATCGAGAGGTCGGACTCCAAGGTGTCCGCCAAAGTCCGTGCCGCTTCCTCGAGGAGCTCTTCGAAGGGCGCTTCGGCCAAGGCCGCTCGCCCGAGATGCGCGATCGCCGCCGATTGTCGCTCGCGGCGCCCGAGCTGTCCCATCACGTCTTGCAGGCGAGTGACGTCGGTGTAGGTGACGACCACGCCGTCGATGCGGTTCTCTCGAGTCCGGTACGGCAGGAGGCGGCGGATGAGCCAGCGAATCTCGAGGGGGTCTTCGACTTCGGCATCCGGCGAGTCGATGCGAATGCAGACTCGCCTCTCGACCGGGACGAGCTTGCGCAAGACGTTTTGTGCGTCCCGTTCGAGATCGGGGTCGTTGAGGCGCGACTGCAGCCCGCGTATCGGCTGACCGACGTCGGTCAATGCCATGCTGAGAAGCTCGGCCGTGGCGGGCGTGAAGCTGCGGAGGCGAAGATCCGTGTCGACGAACAGGGTGGCGATCTCGGTGCTGGCAAGCAGGTTGGTCAGGTCGTTGTTCGCCTCTTCGACCTCCGACACCTTGGCTTCGAGCCGCTCGTTCACGGATCCGAGCTCTCGATTGAGAGATTGCAGCTCATGACGAGAGATCTCCAGCCCTTCGTTCGAGGACTGGAGCTCCTCGTTCATCGAGCGGATCTCTTCATTGGAAGCTTTGAGCTCCTCGTTCGAGGTCTCGAGCTCTTCGATCGTGCTCTGGAGATCCTCCCGGGTCGCCTGAAGCTCTCTCTCGAGCTCTTGGAGGCTCTCCTCCAATCGGTGCGGGGAGGTCGAGGAGTCCTCGTCGATCGCTGCGTGTCCGACCTCCCTTGCGCCGGGCACCTTGGCGGGGGAGTCGTTGAAGCTGACGAGCAGGAGGGGATCGAGGCCCTTCCGATTCGGAACGGGCTCCGCTGATATCTGCAGGCGTGCCTTGGCCACCGGGTGAGAGGTGCGAATACTCACGGTCCGAGCCGGCCGGCCATGACGCAGGACTTGATGGACGAGACCTCTGAGCTTCATGCGCACGTCCTCGGGGCACATGGAGAGCAAGTCCGTCGTGGGCGCGCCGTGCGGGATGTCGAGGTAGTCTCTCAGGTCGCCGAGAAAGTAGAGGACCTCGAAGCTGCTGTTGATCAGGACCGACGCCGGAGCGAAGCGGGCGAGCAGGTACTTCTTCGCCCACTCCACGGCCGAGGGCTGCACCGGAGGGTCGGGATCGCTGCCCGCATCGTCCGCCGTGTCCCCGCCTCCGAAGATGGGCAAGATCGGGCGGTTGATCTTTCCCAGCGCCTTTTGGCGGTAGATGCGGTGCGGCTGGGAGACGGTCTCGAAGTTCCGGGCCGTCTTGCCGATCGTCTCGCTTCCCCCCAAGAACAGGGCGCCTTCCGAGGCCAGGGAGAAGCGGAACATCTGGAGCAGTCGCTGTTGAATATCGGAGCGCAGGTAGATCAGGATGTTCCGGCAACTGATCAGGTCGAGATTCGAGAAGGGGGGATCTCCCAGCAGATCCTGGACGGCGAAGATGGTCGCGTCTCGAAGCGGGCGGCGCACGATGAACCCGCCGGACTTCTCGTCGGTGCGAAAGAACCGCTCGAGTCGCTGCGGCGAGACATCGGCGGCGATGCTGGCCGGGTAGACTCCTCGTCGGGCGTGGTGGACCGCGTCTTGATTCAAATCCGTCGCGAAGATCTGGAGCTCGAGCTCCTTGCGTTGCTTCTGGCATTCCTCCTGGAAGAGCAACGCGATGGTGTAGGCCTCTTCGCCGGTCGAGCAGCCCGGCACCCACACTCGGATCGGGGTGTCCTCTCGCCTCGCCACCCGAGGGGCGATGACCGACTCGGTCAACGCCGACCACGCCTCGGGCTCCCTGAAGAACGAGGTGACGTGGATCAGGAGGTCCTTGAACAAGCTGCGCACTTCGTCGGGGCTCTCACGCAGCCGGGCCAGGTACTCACCGAGGCTTGTCGCATGCTTGAGCCCCATCCGACGCTGGATGCGCCGCTGCAGCGTGCCTGGCTTGTACGTTCGAAAGTCGACGCCGGTGTGTGCCCGCAATAGGTGGAAGAGCGAGCGCAGATCGGTCTCGTCCGTCGAGCCATCGAGCTGGGGGAGAGCGCTCTTCGACTGCCGAGCGACGTGTCCTTGGAGAAAGCGACACATCCTCTCGATAGGCAGCACGTGGTCCGACACGTCGGGCCCCGCAGAGTCCGGTCTGTTCAAACCTTCGTCGGACGCGATCTGTGACACGGAGATCCCGCCCCGGGCACGAATCTCCCGCAATCCCTGGACGCCATCGTCACCCGTACCCTTCAAAAGGATGCCGATGCCGAGATCTCGCAGATCCTTGGCCAAGGAGCGGAAGAAGGTGTCGATCGGGAGGAAGGTCGCCTCGTCCGCTCGGGGTGTGATGGACAGGCAGCCCTCCTGGATACGAACGCAGCTTCCCGCGGGAGCCAAGTAGAGGCGATTGGCAACGACCGCTTCGCCGTCTCTCGCGAGTGCGCTGGCGATGGGGGAAGCCGCCAGGATCCGCTCGGCTTCGGCAAACGGAAGGCCGTCCGCATTCCCAACCACGACGACCGCTAAACCGGGAGCCTCCGGCAGCGAACTCAAGAGCTGCTCGAGATCGTCCACGGCAACGAGAGATGCTCCCAGACCCACGACGACCGGTGGGTCGGACGCGTCTGCGGCAGGTCGGGCTCCGCGGTCATCGGGTCGCGCGACTCTCCCGCCGGAAGTCGATTCCGAGCGTTGGGAGGCGCGGGCGCTCTGCTTCTTCTTGGCCATGAAGCTCCGACAAAATGAACCTGTCCAGCCCCCGGGCGAGATCGTTCGAACTTGGAAAGGCCCATTGATCGTCGGTCGCCGAGCGCGGAGCAACCTAAATCCTCCGGGTCGTCGAGAGGTCTGGAGCCCCGACAAGCCTCGCGCGGCCCGTCTCTTCAGGATTCGTTGTGAAATGTCGGTGTAGCGTTCGGCCGAAAAGTGCTGCCAATCGGCACCTGGTGATCCAGCCGCGGACTCTGTCTCTACTATACCCCGAAACATGGGTCACGATTCGGAGGCGAGAGGCGGCTCTCTCTCGACGGAAGTGCAGTCCAGAGAGGAGACGAGATCGATGAACCCCGACCTGAGAGCTCGAGACGCTCGGTTGATCGAGCGATGCCGCGCAGGAGATCAGACGGCTTTCGGCGAGCTGGTGGATCGGCATCTTCGCCCCATGTGGGGTGCCGCCTATGCCCTGACGGGATCGACCGCCGATGCCGACGACGCCGTGCAGGAAGCGTTTCTGGCGGCCTGGCGAGACTTGCCGAGGCTTCGGGATCCGGGGCGGTTCTCCTCCTGGCTGCTTCAGATCCTTCGCAAGAAGATCGCCGGCGGACGTCGGCGTGCACAGAGGTGTCAGCGCTTGATCGGTCGGGCCCGGGATGCGGCCATTGCATCGCCGTCCCACGAGCCCTCGGAGGAGGAAGCCATGCAAAAGCGGGAGATCGAGGAGATCTTGAACGGTGAGGTCGCTCGCCTGCCCGAAGCACTCCGGCTTCCGCTCGTCCTTTACTACCTCGAAGACGAGTCGACCGAGAGCGTCGCCAGTCGTCTCGGGCTCAGCGAGCCGGCCGTTCGCAAGCGCCTCCAACGCGCACGTCATCGTCTCCGCGGCGATCTGGAAACCCGATTGGGAGCCGCCATGATCGCCTTGGACCCACCTCGCGAGCTTCGCGCTCGTATTCTCGATTCGGTCTCGTCCGTGACGCCGGTGACCGCCCTGAAGAGTGTCGCTTCGTGGTCTGCCGCAGGGGTCGGTGCTGTCTCGGTCGCAGCTTTGGTGCTCGTGATCGGTGTCGCCACTTCGTGGTGGATGTACCGATCTGAGCCCGAGCCTCAGCCGAAAGAAGAGAGCCCTGCGGTGGTCGCCAGCTCGATACCGTCAGCGGTAATGAATGTTGAGGGCGAAGAGCGAGGTTCGGCCGGACGAGTGGGCTCTCGGCTGGAGGCGCTCCCACGGATCGAGCGCTCGCCAGCTGTGCCCGAAGGAGAGGGACCATCGACGTCGGAGGCTCCGGATATCTCGGGCAAGGTCACCTGGAAGGACGGCGGCGAGCCAGCGGCTGGCCTGCTCGTCCGTCTCGAAGGCCGTCCCGAGACCGGGTTCGTGCGGGTGGTGACGAGCGACGAAGCCGGAGAGTTTGCGTTCGAGGACATCCCTTCTGGGCATTACCGGCTGCAGGCGGAAAGCCGTGAGCAGCAGACGGTGTTCTCGGTTCCAGCTCAGCTCGAGCTCACCCAGGGCGCCCCGGTTCACGAATCGCTCATCGTCGAGCCCGGCTACTTCGTGAGCGGCCGTGTCCTGGATGGTCTGACCGATGAGCCGCTGGAAGGGTACGGTCTGTGGATCTCGAGAGTGGAGGAGCCGCGTCGCGCCTGGATCGTCGCGCCGACGGATTCCGAAGGCCGGTTCGCGACGACCTACCCGATCTGCGCCGGCGAGATGCAGCTCCGATTGAACGAGCCTCATCGGACGACCGTGGACGCGCTGTCCTCGTTGTTGGAGCTCGTCGTGCCAGACACCGTGGAGGTTGCTTCGGACATCGAGGATCTCGTCCTGCGCCATCCTTGGCGCGGTCGCTTGGCGGCCCGCGTTGTCGACGAGTCGGGCGTGCCCATCGAAGGCGCGACGGTCTCCGCGTTGAAGAGTGACTGGCGAAGGAGATTCTATTCCGAGTCCATCGGCGAGCTCCACGGGCGAAGGAGCCAGACGGATGCCGATGGCCGAGCCACGCTGCCTTGCCTGCCGAGCGACACGGCGATCGTCCTGTTCGCTCAAGCTCCGGGACACTTTCACGGAGAGAGCGAGATCCTCTTGTCGGTGCTCGAGGAGTCTCCCGAGCCCGTCGAGATCCAGTTGGGAGCCAGCGGCCGTCTGAGCGGGCGGGTGCTCGGGCCGGACGGTGTGGCCGCCGCAGGGGCGAAGGTCACGGCCAACCCTGGACTGGGCGAGATGGCTCCGGGCCCGGACGCGGTACTGGCCGACGTGGATGGCCGGTTCGCCTTCGACCAGGACATCTGGCCGGGCGAGCACCCGTTCGGCATGAGTCTACGGGCCAAGTGGCAGGGCCTGGATTCGGGATTCGTCGTCGTCCAGAAGGCCTCGTTCGAGGATGTCGTCCTCGAGCTCGAGGCAACCCGGACGATCGTCGGCAACGTCGTGCGCACGGATGGAACGCCCTACTTGGGCAAGGGCGAGATCCGTGGCCGGCTAGTCTCGGACAGGCACTTCGTGAGTGGGACGTTCCGAGAAGGGCAGTTCTCACTCGAGCAAATGCACCCCGGCGAGTACGAGCTGACTCTCTGGGAGAAGCTTGCCGAGGGACCGACGATCCGGGTCAGTGCCGACGAAGGGGAGTTCGTCTGGGATGGACCTGTGGCGGGCCTCGTGGTCGAGCTGGTGGATGCTGAGACCGGAGCCAAGATCCCGGAGGCGCATGTGTGGGCGAGCCGGGGTGAGGGAGTCTGGTACGCCAGCACCACGGATGCGGACGGGAGATGCCGCTACCCGGTCGGTGCCGGAACGGTTCGGGTCATGGCCATTGCCGAAGGTCGAGCCTACGACGCGCGCACGCTCTCGGTCACCGAAGGCCAAGTCGGCGATGTCGAGCTGCGACTCGCGCTACCGGAGACGCAAGCCTTCTCGGCTCGGATCATCGATCCGGCAGGAGAGCCGGTTCCTCACTCGAGGGTCTGCGTCGCGGCACCATTCCCGAACCCGCTCGGTGAGGAGCGCCTGTTCGGATTCACTTCGACCGAGGTCCTCACCGATGAGGACGGTCAGTTCGTGATCTTTGGTCTGCCGAGCACCGGAGGGTGGATCCGGATCACGCGTGACACGGATTGGGCGATCCGGCATTACCCCGTGACGAGTGGGACCGTCGAGATCGTGTTCGAGTAGGTCGCGATACGAGCGACGTCATCCCTCGGCACGACCGGATCGATTCCAATGGCACTCGAGCAGCTCGCGGAAGAGCTCTTCTGCGAGCTCTGTGCGCTCTTCATGAGGGGCGGCGATTCGATCGACCCAGGTGCGGGTCACTTCTAACGGAGGGCACGGAGGCTTCCACACGGAGGGCACGGAGGTTCTTACACGGAGGGCACGGGGCGCACGGAGGTCTTTACACGGAGGGCACGGGGTCCACGGAGGTCCAATGCTGGGCGCACGAAGGCTCGAGATGCCGACTCGCCTTGATGATCAATCCCGTGGCTCGGTGGCGGGAGAGCAAGTCGTTCGCGTTGGGGACAAGGCGCGGAGTGCCTGCGCTGAAACCGGCCCGGGCGTAGCCCGCGGGGGCTGGGCGATGATCGCGGTGCTTCTGTCGCTAGGCGCGGAGCGCCGGCGCTCACAGGTTCATCGCTCTTGGGGCTTTCGCCGATGGGAGCTCCCTTCGACCCACTCTGAGTGCCGACATGGATTGAAGTACGCTGAGGGAAAAGGCACCTCGAGCGCGTTGATGGAGTGGTGCTCGGACTGGAATCGATGCGCGTGCGTGAGGTTTGCGATGCCAGACAGGAGATCCATTGCCTGGACAGGACTGGGCATGCTGCTGGAGCGATCTCAGGACATCGTTCTACCGCATGCCGGTCCGGTGGCGTTTTGACGCCCAAGCCGAAGAGCGGGGGCTCTTCGGCTCGGCGCTGCGATCAGGTCATGAGATGTCGACTTGGAAATGCTCGACGGCTTCGAGGCCATTGGGGCCGGTGGCGATGATCCGGATCGAGTGATCGCTGACCACCGGCGCGTTGTCCTCGACGTAGAAGGTGAAGTTCTGGAAGTAGTCGTCGGCCGGGACCTGCGGGTCTTCCTCGATCACGCGGACGCCGTCGGGGAGGTCTTCGAACTCGATGGCGATGGGGCCGGAGAAGCCGTCGCGCTCCACCGTGACCAGGACCTTGTTCGTCCCACCGCGGCTCAGGCTCTGATCTTTGGGGCGAAGCAGCGTCAGCGCTCTTCCGTCGGTCCCGTGCGAGGTCGTGGACGCACAACCCGAGATCAGGAAGAGCAGGCCGAGAATAAGGATCGTTCTACTGAGAGTCACGGTACACCTCATGAAATGAAGCCATGTGGACTCGTGGAGTCCACTGATTGAAGCGGTTCACTTCAGTTAGGTGCCGGTTCTTCCGAAACCGTTCGATCGTCCCGGAACCGTGACCTCTGAGTACCGCGAGACGTCTTTCGACTCTTGCCCCGAGACGTCGACGCCCCGCGCTGCCGCGCGCGATCCGACTCGCCGCGCTGCGCCGCGATCATCGCGAGGAACAGAGTGTCCCAAGCACCCGCGCCCCCGAGCGCCTGTGACCGCTGCAGGGCGCGCTGGGCGGCGTCGAGCTCGCCAGTGCGAAAGTGGGCGATGCCGAGAGTGTTCCAGGCCGGCTGGAAGTCATCGACCAAGCGGACGGCTTCGAGAGCGAGGGCGGTCGCCTCGGAAGGACGCTTCGGCTCCTCGGTGATCAGGTGCCAAGCCCAGGAGTTGAGGACATCCGCTTCGAGATGCTCCAGCCGGGCTTCCGAGAACGCTCGCCGCGAGCTTCGAATCTCCCGCAACGCCGAGGCGAACGATTCGCGAGCCGCTTCTGTCTGTCCTCGATCGGCCTGCAGAAGCGCCGTTCGATGCAGGCTCGCCGCCAGCTCGGTCCGGTATTCCAGGACCAAGGGTTGGGCCTCGACGACCTCAGCTCGCAAGCGACGAGACTGGTCCAATCGCACGAGAGCCTCCTCGGTGCGCCCATCCAGGGAGGCGGCACGTGCGAGGTTCTCGAGGCACCAGGCGTGGCGGCGACGGTACTCCGGAGTCGGGCTCTCTCGAAGCAGTGCTCGGTAGATCGCGGACGCCCGCTCGAGAGCGAGCTCGGCTTCTTCGATGCGACCGAGATCCAGGAGGAGGACGCCGATCGAGTTCTCGCTGCGCGCCAGCTCGTCGCGAGCTTCGGCGCTCGATGGCGCGATGCGAGAGGCTTCCCGGCACAAGGCGCGCGAGCGCTCGAGCAAGGACAAGGACTCGACAGGGCGGTCGCTTCGAAGCAAGTTGCCCAGATTGCCGAGAGCCATGCCCCAGCGCAGCCGGTAGGAGGCGCGCTTCTCGGACTCGTTCGCGAGCTCCTCCCAGAGCGCCACCGATTCACGGAGGTGACGCTCGGCCTCGTCGCGGCTGTCGCTGAGCCGGCTGGTGTTGGAGAGCGTCGAGGCGAGCGCCTCGCGGTACTTCGTCATGCTCGGAAAGTCGCGGGCCGCACCACGCCAGATCTCGAGGGCCGCCAATGCGGACTCTCGGGCCAAGGACTGGCGCCCGATGCGCTCGCGGACTCCCGACAAGGCGAGCAGAGCGACGGCACGCTCGCGGCGCAGCGCGGTGGATCCTGTGGATGACGCAGGCAACTCGCCGAGGAGCTCGAGCGCCGACAGCAGTGCGCGCTCCGCATCGGGCAAGTCGCCGTGCGCGGCGAGGGCGATCCCGAGATTGGATTGCACCGCCGCCAGGTTGCGCTTGCCTTCGTCCCAATCGGGACGTGCGGCCACTAGCTCTCTCAATGACCGAGCCGCGCTCGAGTGCGATGCGATCGCCGCGTCCTGGTCCCCTTCCTGGAGTTCCAAGAGGCCCTGGTCGTGGCGGCAGCTCGCCGCGAGGGCGCGCGCTTCGAATGCTGTGTCGGCGGATACTGGCATATCCTCGAGGAGCGCCAGTGCCGTCTCGATCTCTCTTCGCGCTTCGGCCGAATGACCTGCATCGGAATGGATGCGGCTCATCAGCCGTGCGAGCGTCGCTCGCTCGAGGCGGGGCTCGGCGGTGTCGTCCAGCGCGCCGAGCACTTCGCGAGCTTCGCTCGCCGAGGCCTGCGCCTCGTCGTCCTGGCCCAGCCAGCGCTGAAGCTCGGCGATACGCCGATGGGCCTTCGACACTTCGAGCCGCAGCGAGGGATCATCTTCGCGCTCACGGGCGAAGCGCTCGTAGAAGCCAAGGGCCGACTCGAGAAGCTCATGGCGGATCTCGGTCAGGCCGGGGGCGTCGAGGAGCTCAGTCTGCGCGACGCCGGTCAACATGCGATCGACGGCTTGTCGGGCGAGGAGGAAGCTCGCCTCGGATTTCCGGAGCGCGCGCTGTGTCTCCTGTTGCTCGTCACGAAGCAGGACCAGTGCGGCCGCGAGCCCAAGCGTCGTCAGGAGGAGCGCGGCGATTGCCGTCAGGGCGATGCGACGGTGGCGCCTCAGCCAGCGCTTCCCGCGCTCGAGCGTTCCGGGCCGCTTGGCCAAGATCGGGCGATCCTCGAGGAAGCGGCGCAGGTCGTCGGCGAGCTCACCGGCGGAGGCGTAGCGGTCGGCCGGGTCCTTCGAGATCGCCTTCGAGACGATCGTCTCCAGCTCGGTCGGAGTCTTCTCGTTCCAATGGCGGAGCGGTCGCGGTGTGTCGTGCTCGATGCGGCGAGCGAGCTCGTGACGTGATTCCGCCTCGAAGAGCCCGTGCAAGGTGATCATCTCGTAAAGCGTGGCGCCGAGCGAGTAGATGTCCGTGCGATGATCGACGCTCGCCGCGTGGCCTTTGAGCTGCTCGGGGCTCATCGTCCGGAGGGTGCCGACGATGTCGCCCGTCCCCGTGAGGCGAGAGTCCGCCTCGAGGCGGGCCAGGCCGAAGTCCGCGACCCATACTTGGCCGCTCTGATCCAGGAGCAGGTTCGACGGCTTGATGTCTCGGTGGACGATGCCGATCGAATGGGCGTGCTCGAGCGCGTCGGCGACATCGCGCCCGATGCGCGCGACGGCACGGAGGTAGTCGCGGGCGGTGTGCGAGCGGTCGGGTGAGAGACAGGCGAGTGGACCCGTCGAAGGCTCGACGCCCGGAGTGGAGATGTCCGAGGCCGCGCGAAGGTCCTCGAGGATCTCGGCGAGCGAGACGCCGTCGATCCACTGCATGGCGTAGTAGTGGACGCCGCGCTCGGTGCCGACCGAGAAGATCGGCACGATGTTCGGATGATGGAGCTGAGCGGACGCGCGAGTCTCGTTGCGAAAGCGCTCGATCTGTCGGGAGTCGAGGACGCCGGCGAGTGGCAGGATCTTCAATGCGACGACGCGGCCCAAGGAGAGCTGCTCGGCTTGGTAGACGACTCCCATGCCGCCGCGTCCGATCTGGCGGCCCAGCCGGAAGTCACCGAGCTGCCGCGGAGCCTCGAACTCGGGCTCGGCGAGGGACTCGAGCGCGATCAAAGCCGGAACGAGCTCGCGGACATGATCCTCATAGTGCGGGTACCGGGCGGCGAGGGCCGCGACGTCGGGACGACGCCCGGCGGCGAGCTCCGCGCGAACGATCTCCGCGACCTCGGCGTTCACGGTGTATTCCTCCTCGGGATCTCTGGGAGGGGGCTGGTGGGCGCGGTGGTTCATGAGGGATCGCTCGAATCGTGCCGGGTCAGATCGGAGCGCAGGCGGCTCAGGGCGCGGCCGTAGCGCATCGAGGCGCCGGGCTCGGTGAGGCCGAGTACGGAAGCGACCTCGGCGTTGGTCATGTCCTCGATGTGTCGCATGAGCAAGACCTCGCGGTCTTCGGCGGTCAGCCGACCGAGGGCATCCTGCACGCGGCGCTGGAGCTCTTCTTGGAGCAGGGACTCGCTGGGACTGGTGAGCGAGAGCAGCCGCTTACCGAGACGGATGGACGTCTCGGCCGGGATCTCTCGGCAGATCGAGCGCTTCTGCGCTCCGAGATGACGGCGATGAAGCGCGAGGATCTGGTCCCAAGTGAGCCCGCGAAGCCAGACGTAGAGCGGCACGCCCTCGGGTGCCTGAGCCCGCTCGAGGCGGCGGGCCGCTTCCAGGAACGCCTCCTGCAGCACGTCCGATGCATCGAGCCGCGAGCGCAGGCGCACATCCATCCGGTACTGCACCATTCGCCGCAGCCGGCCGCGATGCTGGTCGAAGGCCTCGGACAGGGCAAGGCGTCCGCCCCGGCGAAGCTCCTCCGCCCAGGCGATCTTCGGTTCGTCACGTTCCATCGAGAATCTCCTTACCCCAAGATCTGCAGGATCGGGCGAGGGTTCACGGGAAAAGTCTTTCGTGATCGACGGTGGGCAGAACTTGGGCTGAACCGACTTGCTCTCCCCGAGTCTCTCTTCGAAGGTTTCAGGGGACTTCTCGATCGAACCCGATACTCGGAGCAGCACGTGACCCAGTCGAACCACCCGAACGTCGTCCTGGTGTGCAGTGCCATCACCTTGCTTTGGGTCGTCCCTCGGGCCGCCGCCCAGTCTCCGATTTGGCTCGAGGCGGAGAGCGCCTTCGAGGCGGGCACGGTGTCGGGCACCCAGGGACCTCGGCATCACATGGTGACTTCGAGGGGATACTGCGTGGGGGATGGGTGGGGCAGTCGGGCTGGCGACGCGCTCAGGATTCCATTCGAGTTGACGGAGTCGATCCCGGATGCCGTGCTCTCGCTTCGATATGCGACGGGGAACGGGGCTTCCGTCTCGTTGGCCGTTCGAGTCGACCGGAGCGGATCGACGAGCGCGATCGAGCGGTCCGTGACTCTTGCGGGGACAGAGGCGTTCGAGCGATTTCGGGTGCACCAGGTCGCGCTCGGGGAGCTCGCCGCCGGAGCTCATTCGCTCGAGCTGAGCCTGAGCTCGCCACGGGAGGTGTGGTGGGATTGCTTCGCGGTCTCCGGCGAAGACTCGATTCCCGAACTGTTCACTCGGCAGCTCGTCTTCGACAATCTACCCGGCGGACACTTCACCCTCGTCTACTCGCCGCATGCTCAGGACGAGTCGATCGCGATGCGAGAGCAGGTCTTCGACAAGCTCGAGAGGCAATACGCTCTCTTGAGGGAATACCTCGGGACGGAGCCCGATCGCCCACTGGTCTGCTGCGTCTCGGCGCCCGAGGATGCGGCCGGTGGGCCAGCGCACGCCCGGGGCAATGTCTTCTTCTTCCAGGAGCCCGAGCTGTTCGAAGAGACTTCGGGCAACATGCTCCACGAGATGACCCACACCTTTCAGGACGACTTCGCGAGCAATGGCTTCATGCCGCGCTGGCTACGCGAAGGCGAGGCGTTCTTCTTGTGGGGAATCGGCGAGCTGGATCATTACGGCCGAAGCGTCGACGAGCTCTGGGCGGAGCCGCTCGCCGATCCCGAGAGGCTGCGACGCGTCTCGCTCGACGAGCAAGGGATCAACGTCGTGCAGCTCTTCGGGACTTCCTGGCAACCGGATGGCGGACGCCCCTACTATGCGCTCTGGAACGTCGTCTTTCGGGAGCTGCTGAAGCACGATCGGGACGTGCTGCGGCGAATGCACGAGCGCATTCGTTCCGAGATCGCCAGTGGGACGTACCCCATTGCCGAGCGAGACCGGGAAGACCCGTTCCTCGTAAGCGCGACCTACGTGCGATACCTGATCGGCGATGACCCGGGCACTCGCGACATCCTCGAGGACTGGGGCTTCATCACATGGCCCGAGCCCGAGAGATACGCCCGGCTAGGCGAGGAGAAGCTGCGGGTCGACTGCTCGGTGCACCTTCCCGAGAATCGGAACACGCCTTGGCGAAAGGACTGGGACGAGAGTCGCTCGGCTGAGGGCTACTCCTATGAAGTCTCCGGCCTGATGTGCTGGCGCTCGGGCGATGAGCATCAATGGTTCTTCGGGGACTCGCGATTTGGCGATACGGCGTTGAGCTTGACGGTGCGCGTGCCGACCGGCTTCGCCGGCACGCTAGTCCTCTTTCCCGATGCGCGGGGCCGGCGGATGGAGGTCGTCCTCGAGAGGGAAGAGATCTACGAGATCCGTCACGAGCGCCGCTTCGAGCTGCCGATTCGAGAAGGCATGACGAGCGACGGCGCGATCTCGCTGCAGCTTCGCAAGCTGGACGGCGTCAATGGCGCACTCGAGGGCCTCGCTCTGCACGCTGCACCCGAACGCGGTCAACGCCGCCTCGATGTTCGATGTGGCCGGAATGTCGAGATCCTCGGACAGAGCCTGAACTGGAGTCCGACGCTCGATGTGACGGAAGCCTCCTCAAAGGACTTCGGGGTTCAGGTCCTGCGAGGCTCTGCCTGGGGCGATGGGCGATCGTTCCAGTGGTTTGGCCACGACCGCCGTGTCAGCAATGAGCCAATGCGCTTCGAGGTCAGGGTCCCGAAGCGCTTCGCAGGTGACATGAGCCTCACTCTGGACCAGGGCGACCGCGTCCAGCGCGTGATCGTCGAGGGCGAGGCGATGTTCGTCGGTCGTGGCGAGCGAGAGCTTTGGATCCCCCTCGAGCCTGCGTGGACCGAGAACGGCAAGATCGAGGTCGCAATGCGCCGGATCGAAGGAGTCAATGCCGCGATCCAGCGCGTGGAGATTCGCGAACGCTGAATTGAAACCACTGGGAACGCGGGCGTCCCGCCCGCTTGGATCGCGGAACAGGCTCGCTGCACCGGTAGGTTCACGGCCCGCCCCGGCCCAAGCTCGCTTGCGCAGAGCCCTCACCAAGAGACTCGGTCTTTGACTCGCTCGACTTGGGCACTCCATCGCCCTTGGGCCGGGGCGGGCCGTGAACCTACCGGTGCAGCGAGCCTGTTCCGCGATCCAAGCGGGCGGGACGCCCG
>JAVJTD010000538.1:0-15422 GCA_040219065.1 Planctomycetota bacterium | reverse complement strand
CGGGCGTGTTCGGCCAGAAGTTGTAGCGAAGGAAGTCGCGGCGACCGCTCTCGAGCACCTCGCCGAGGTCGGCTTCTCGCAGTCGTACACCTACTTCACCTGGCGCAACACCGCGTGGGAGCTGCGTACCTATCTGCGCTCGTTGCTCGAGAGCGGTCGCCGCGACTTCCTTCGCTACAACTTCTGGCCGAACACGCCCGACATCCTGCCCGAGTACCTCCAGGTCGGCGGCGAGCCGGCGCATCGCATCCGCCTGATCCTGGCCGCGACGTTGGCGGCCAACTACGGCATCTACGGCGCGCCCTTCGAGCGCTTCGAAGCGACGCCGCTCAAGGCGGGTGGTGAGGAGTATCGCGACTCGGAGAAGTACGAGCTCCGTCATTGGCCCGAGGCCGAAGCGCGGCCGATCCATGACCTGATGGCGCGGCTGAACCGCATCCGGCGCGAGAACCCGCCCTTGCAGTTCGATCACACCTTGCTGTTCCACGAGTCCGACAACGATCAGCTCCTCTGTTACAGCAAGCACCTGGGCGAGGATGTGTTGATCGTGGTCGTGAACCTCGACTTCCACCACCGGCAGTCCGGCTTCATCTCGCTCGATCTGGATGCGCTGGGCCTCGAGCTCGGCGGGCGCTTCCAAGCGCACGATCTCCTCGGTGGCGCGCGCTACCTCTGGCGCGGCAATCGGCAGTTCCTCGAGCTCGATCCTCACGGTCTCCCCGCGCACATCTTGCGCGTGCGCCGTCACGTCCGAACCGAAGCGGACTTCGAGTACTACCTCTGATCGACGGCCGCGAGCCGTCCCCTTCCAGGAGAAGAGCACCCCCTATGATTCGTCGACCCGAATCCGACGCCCGATCCGAAGATGCTCCCCAGTGGTACAAGGACGCGATCATCTACGAGTTGCACGTCCGTGCTTTTCGAGACAGCAACGGGGACGGGATCGGTGACTTCCAAGGGCTCGGCGAGAAGCTCGACTACCTTCAAGACCTCGGGGTCACCGCCTTGTGGCTGCTGCCGTTCTACCCCTCGCCCTTGCGCGACGACGGGTACGACATCGCCGACTACAACGATGTCCACGACGACTACGGCAACCTCGCCGACTTCAAGCGCTTCTTGAAGGAAGCCCACCGGCGAGGGCTCCGCGTGATCACCGAGCTGGTGATCAACCACACCTCCGACCAGCACCCCTGGTTCCAGAAGGCTCGCCACGCCAAGCCCGGCAGCGCGGCGCGCGACTTCTACGTATGGAGCGACAAGCCCGATCGCTATCAGGACGCGCGCATCATCTTCCAGGACTTCGAGTCGTCGAACTGGGCCTGGGATCCCGTCGCGAAGGCTTACTACTGGCACCGCTTTTACACCCAGCAGCCCGACCTCAACTTCGACAACCCGGCCGTGCGTCAGGCGGTCATGAAGAAGATGGACTTCTGGTTCAAGATGGGTGTCGACGGCATGCGCCTGGATGCAGTGCCTTACCTGTTCGAGCGCGAAGGCACCAACTGCGAGAACCTGCCCGAGACCCACGAGCTCCTCAAGGAGCTCCGAAAGCACGTCGACGAGAACCACGACGGCAAGATGCTCCTGGCGGAGGCGAACCAGTGGCCCGAGGACTCGGTCACCTACTTCGGTGACGGCGACGAATGCCACATGTGCTTCCACTTCCCGGTGATGCCGCGGCTCTTCATGGCGATCCGGATGGAGGACCGCTTCCCGATCCTCGACATTCTCGACCAGACGCCCGACATCCCCGAGAGCTGCCAGTGGGCGGTGTTCCTCCGCAACCATGACGAGCTCACGCTCGAGATGGTGACCGACGAGGAGCGCGATTACATGTGGCGAGTCTACGCGCACGATCAGAGAGCACGCGTCAACCTGGGGATCCGTCGCCGGCTGGCGCCGCTGCTCGAGAACGACCGCCGCAAGATCGAATTGATGAACGCATTGCTGTTCTCGATGCCCGGGACGCCGGTCCTGTACTACGGCGACGAGATCGGCATGGGCGACAACATCTACCTCGGTGATCGCAACGCGGTGCGCACACCGATGCAGTGGAGCACCGATCGCAACGCCGGCTTCTCCGAGGCCAACCCGCAGAAGCTCTACCTGCCGATCATCATCGATCCGCAGTATCACTACGAGTCGATCAACGTCGAAGCACAGCAGGCCAGCCCGCACTCGCTGTATTGGTGGACGCGCCGGCTGATCGGGCTTCGCAAGCGCTTCCGAGCTTTCGGCCGCGGCGACCTCGAGTTCCTCCAGCCCGAGAACCCGAAGGTGCTCGTGTTCCTCCGCCGCTTCGAGGACGAGACGCTCCTCATCGTCGCGAACCTCTCTCGCCATGCGCAGTACGTCGAGCTCGACCTCTCCGAGATGGCGGGCGCGAAGCCGGTCGAGCTCTTCGGACAGATGGAGTTCCCCGAGATCACCGAGGACCCCACCGTCCTGACGCTCGGTGCCTACGGCTTCTTCTGGTTCTCCCTCGAGCCGCAGCAAGAGCCCGCCGAGACGACCTCGGTACCGCGCCTTCGTCTCGGGAAAGAGCCATGGGACAGCCTGCTCCAAGGCCGCGGGCAGTCGCGGCTCGCCACAGCTCTCGACGCCTACCTGAAGCCGCGACGCTGGTTTCGCGGCAAGGCGCGCGAGATCAAGCGCGTCGAGATCGTCGACTCGATGGCGCTCCCCGGCACCCAGCCCGTCTCGCGCTTCGCGTTCGTGGAGGTGGAGTACAGCGCCGGCGAAAACGATCTCTATCTGCTGCCCATCGGCTTCGTGCCCGAGGCGCAGGCCGAGGAGTGGGAGACCGAGAAGCCGTATGCCCTCATCGCGCGTCTCGAAGGCGAAAGGCCCGGCTACCTCATCGATGCGACGAGCGAGGCGACCTTTTCGCAGAAGCTACTCGAACTGTTCACGAGGCGCCGCGGCGCCAAGTCACACAAGGGTGAGCTGGAGGCGCAGCTCCGCCAGACGGTCCGGCAGCAGCTCAACAAAGAGGACCTGCCCGAAGCCGAGCCCTCTGTCGCCGAGCAGAGCAACTCCTCGCTCGTGTTCGACCACCGCTTCATCGTGAAGCTGTTCCGGGAACTGGAGCCGGGTCTCAACCCTGAGCTCGAGCTCGGGCAGTTCCTCACGAAGCACGGCTTCGAGCACGTCGCACCCGTGCTCGGCTCACTCCACTGGCAGAACGGCGCGGAAAGGTCGGTGCTCGCCATCCTCCAACAGTACGTGCCCAACGAGGGCGACGCCTGGTCGTACGGGCTCGACTCCTTGCGCCGCTTCTTCGAGCGGGCCCTCGCCGCTCCGGACGAGGCCGACGCGATGAAGCCCCCCGCGAAGTCCCCGGTCACACAGATCGACGACCCAATCCCCCATGCCACCCAGCACCTCATCGGTGTCTTTCTCGAGCGCATGACGCTTCTCGGGCAGCGTACGGCGGAGCTCCATCAAGCGCTCGCGTCGGAGCCGGCCGAGCCCGACTTCTCACCCGAGCCCTACGGTCAGCTCTCGAAGCGCTCCCTCTATCAGGCGATGCGCACGCAGCATCGGCAGAGCTTCGAGCTCTTGCGCAAGAACCGTCGCCATCTGAATGAGGGAATGAAGGCAACGGTCGAGGAGACGCTCGCGCTCTCGGGCGACATCGAGTCTTGCCTGCGTCGTGTCCTCGATCGCCGCATCGAGTCGGTGCGCATCCGTTGTCACGGTGACTATCACCTCGGTCAGGTGCTCTTCACCGGCAGCGACTTCGTGATCATCGACTTCGAAGGTGAGCCGGCGAGGTCTCTGGGTGAGCGGCGGCTCAAGCGCAGCCCTCTGCGCGATGTGGCCGGCATGCTGCGCTCCTTCGACTACGCGGCCCACGTCGTCCTCGAGGAGCAGGTCCTGCGCGGCGGCATTCAGGCGGAGGAGCTCGAGCGCATCCGCCCGTGGTCCCGCGCCGCGGCCTACTGGTCGTCGGTCGCGTTCCTGAAGGGATACCAGTCGGTCGCTGGCGGTACCGATCTCGTTCCGGAAGATCGCGATCTGCATGCGCTCTTCCTCGATGCGTTTCTCATCGACAAGGCTCTGTACGAAGTGAGCTACGAGCTGAACAATCGCCCCGATTGGCTGGGCGTTCCGCTCGGCAGCCTCCAAGATCTGGTCGCCCGGAGCGAAAAATCTTGACGCCACTCGACGAGATGGCCGCCGCCTACGGCCTGGTGACGCAGTTCGAGAACGGCTTGAACGAAAGTGTGACGGCAAGTCCTGAGACGACGCTGGCCGCACTCCGCTCACTCGGTGTCGCGATCGACTCGGCTGATCAAGCCGAGAGTCTCCTCGCCGCTCATCGCAATGGCGAGCGAGACGTCCTGCCGCCGGTCGTGGTGGCTTGGGACGGCGAGCTCAGCTTGCTGCTGCGATTGGACCCGCGCCGGACAGAGCACCTCGCGGTCACCGTCACCTTGGAGACCGGCGATGCGCGGACCTACGGGCCGGGCTTGCCGGAGCGCCAGACCGAGGCCGGAATCCTTCTCGACATCACGCGCGATTTGCCTCTGGGCTACCACCGGCTCCACATCGGCGGCGACGAGGAAGCACTCGTCCTCTCGGCTCCGCGCCGAGCGTACTGGCCGAGCGAAGCTCCCGGCTACGGCGTGTTCCTGCCGCTGTACGCCTTGCGATCTCGAGAGCATGCCGGCCCCGGCCACTTCGGTGACCTCGGGCGCCTGTTGTCCTGGACGCGCGAGCAAGGGGGACGGGTCGTCGGCACCTTGCCCCTCCTCGCATCGTTCCTCGACGAGCCGTTCGCTCCCAGCCCTTACACTCCGGTCACTCGCCGCGCGTGGAACGAGCTGTACCTCGACCTCGGAGCGATCCCCGAGCTGGGCCGATGTCCCGAGGCGCAGAAGCTCCTAGCCTCCTTCGACACGGACACAGGCACCGATCACCTGGACTATCGCCGAGAGGCCGCTCGCAAGCGGCGCGTCCTCGAGCTCTTGGCCCGCACGCTCCAAGAAGATCAAGGCCCCCGCCGGGACGACTTCGAGGCGTTTCGCCGGCAGCACGAGTCGATCGAGTCCTACGCTCTCTTCCGCGGCGCGGCTCGTCGGCACGGCATCTGGCACACCTGGCCCGAGGCCTTGAAGAGCGGCGCGCTCGGCGACGAGGACATCGATCGCACCGAGGCGCACTATCACGCGTACGCGCAGTGGATCGCACATGAGCAGATCGCGCGGCTCGGCCCGGACGGCCTGTACCTCGACTTGCCTTTGGGCGTACATCCCGATGGGTTCGACGCGTGGCAGGAGCGCGAGGTGTTCTGCCAGGGGATGTCGGTCGGCGCGCCGCCCGACGGCTTCTTCGTGCGCGGTCAGGATTGGGGCTTCCCGCCGCTGGATCCGGTGGCGCTTCGGAGGAGCGGCTACCGCTACTGGATCGAGAGCCTCCGCTTCCACATGCGCTTCTCGGGCTTGCTCCGCATCGATCATGTGATGGCGTTCGAGCGGCTGTATTGGGTGCCGCACGGCGCGAACGCCCGAGAAGGCCTCTACGTGCGCTATCCGATCGACGAGCTGTTTGCGGTCGCTTGCCTCGAGTCGTCCCGAGCCGGATGTGGACTCGTCGGCGAGGATCTGGGGACGGTGACCGATACGATGCGCTCTCGTCTCGACGCGCACGGCTTGCAGCGCATGTACGTCTTGCCATTCGAGGTGACCGGCGACGCCGAGCAGCCGCTCCGCCCTGTGGAGCCGAACCGCGTCGCCAGCCTCGGCACGCACGACACCGTGCCGTTCGCCGCATGGCAGAACGCCGACGATGTGAGGCTCGCGCGCGACCTGGAGCTCATCGAGGCAGACCACGCCGAGCGCGAGATCCGAGGCCGGCAGGAGACCGTCCGAATGCTCGAAGAGTTCTTCAAGACTCTTGGCCTCCAAGGCGACGACCACGAGCTCGTCACCGCCTGCCTGGGCTTCTTGGGCCGCAGCGACTCACCGCTGGTACTGGTCAACCTCGAGGATCTGTGGGGCGAGCGGCGCTCGCAGAACGTTCCCGGCACGACGACCGAGCACGCCAACTGGACTCGCCACGCCGCCTTCGACTTCGAATCGTTCTCCCGAGACCCGCGCGTCCTTCAGGCGTTGCGTGCCCTCGATCGAGAGCGACGCTCCGATAGAAAGGAATCCTCATGACTCGCCCCCGCCCGGCTCCGAATCCGCCGCCAACTTCCCTCCTGACCGACGACGACGTCTACCTCTTCAACGAAGGGCAGCACTTCCAGCTCTACCGCAAGCTGGGCGCGCATTCGATCGTCATCGACGACGTGGCCGGTACGCAGTTCACCGTCTGGGCACCTGCGGCGCGGCGCGTATCGGTTGCGGGAGACTTCAACAACTGGGACCGCGAGAGCGCGCAATTGCAGGCGGTCGGCGCGTCGGGTCTCTGGCGCGGCTTCGTGCCCGGTGCCTCGCAGGGTGATTGCTACAAGTACGCGATCGAGACCGAGGACGGCGAGGTCCTCGAGAAGGCCGACCCTTTCGCCTTCCACGCCGAGACACCGCCGAAGTCGAGCTCGGTCATCTGGCCTCTCGACTACGAATGGAGTGACGGCGCGTGGCTGAAGGAGCGCGGCAAGCGTCAGAAGCCCGACGCGCCCCTCTCGATCTACGAGGTGCACCTCGGCTCGTGGCGACGGGCGAGCGACGATCCGTACCGCTCGCTCTCCTACCGCGAGATCGCCGAGCCCCTCGCCGATTGGGTCGAGCAGCAGGGCCACACGCACGTCGAGCTGCTGCCGGTGATGGAGCATCCCTACTACGGCTCGTGGGGATACCAGATCGTCGGCTTCTTCGCGCCGACCGGCCGCTACGGGACGCCGCAGGACCTGATGTACCTGATCGACGTCCTGCACCAACGCGGCATCGGGGTGATCCTCGACTGGGTGCCCTCGCACTTTGCAACCGACGGGCACGGCCTCGGCGAGTTCGACGGGACGCATCTCTACGAGCACGCGGATCGGCGCAAGGGCTTCCACCCCGACTGGGGCACCTACATCTTCAACTACGGCCGCCACGAGGTACGGAGCTTCCTGATCAGCAATGCGCTCTACTGGCTCGACATGTTCCATGTCGATGGCCTGCGGGTCGATGCCGTCGCCTCGATGCTGTACCTCGACTACTCGCGCGAGCCCGGCCAGTGGCTGCCGAACCAGTACGGCGGGCGCGAGAACATCGAGGCGATCGACTTCCTCCGTCAGTTCAACGAAGAGGTGCACCGCTTCGAGCCCGATGCGATCACGATCGCCGAGGAGTCGACGTCGTGGCCCGGCGTCTCGCGCCCGGCCAGCGAAGGCGGCCTCGGCTTCGACTTCAAGTGGGACATGGGGTGGATGCACGACTCGCTCGAGTATCTGCGGCACGACCCGATCCATCGCAGTCACCACCACGACACGATCACGTTCCACGCGATGTACGCCTTCAGCGAGCGCTTCGTGCTGCCGCTCTCCCACGACGAGGTCGTGCACGGCAAGGGGTCCCTGCTCGGCAAGATGCCGGGTGACGACTGGCAGAAGCGCGCCAACTTGCGCCTGCTGTTCGCCTGGCAATTCGCCCAGCCCGGCAAGAAGCTCCTGTTCATGGGCGGCGAGCTCGGGCAGTTCGCCGAGTGGAATCACGATCAAAGCCTCGATTGGCATCTGCTCGAGATGGAGGCGCACGAGGGTATTCGCCGTTGGGTCGCCGATCTCAATCGCCTGTATCGCGACGAGCCGGCTCTCCACGAAGGCGACCACGATCCGGCCGGCTTCCAGTGGATCGACTGTCACGACCGCGCGCAGAGCACGCTCTTGATGCTGCGCCGCGGCGTCCGGGACTCGCAGTTCAAGAGGCCGCTGCTCATCGGCTGCAACTTCACTCCCGTCCCACGCGACAACATTCGCGTCGGCGTGCCCCACGGTGGGCTCTGGAAGGAAGTGCTCAACAGCGACGCGCAGACCTACGGCGGAAGCGGCCAAGGCAACCTCGGCGGCCTCGAGGCCAACCCGGTGCGCAGTCACGGACAGCCGTGGTCGCTCAATCTGCTGCTGCCCCCCTTGGGCGCGGTTTTCTTCGTGCCGATGGAAGCCGGGGAGACGCCGTGAGTGAGCCACACCCGCGCCTCGGCGCACTGCCGCGCGCTGCTGGCGGAGTCGAGTTCACGGTCTGGGCCCCGCACGTCGAGGCCGTGAGCGTCCTCTTCGAGACAGGCGAGGAGCATCCGCTCACGCTGGTGGGCGGCGGCTACTTCCAGGGTGTGGTCGAAGGTGCCAAGCCCGCAGACCTCTACCGGTATCGTCTCGGCCAAGAGCTCGAGCGCCCGGACCCGGCGTCGCGTCACCAGCCGCAGGGCGTCCACGGTCCTTCGGTGATCGTCGATCGGGGCAGCTTCGCCTGGACCGATGACGCCTGGTGCGGTTTGCGCCTTCCCGACCTGGTGATCTGCGAGATCCACGTCGGTACGTTCTCCCGCGAGGGCACCTTCGAAGGCGCGATCGAAAAGCTCGACGAGCTCGAGGACCTCGGCATCACGGCGGTGGAGCTGATGCCGCTGGGGCAGTTTCCTGGTGAGCGCAACTGGGGCTACGACGGCGTCGATCTCTTCGCCGTGCAGCATTCCTACGGTGGTCCCGACGGCCTTCGCCGCTTCGTCGATGCCTGTCACGCCCGCGGCCTCGCCGTGCTCCTCGACGTCGTGTACAACCACCTCGGTCCCGAGGGCAACTATCTCCGAGACTTCGGCCCGTACTTCACCTCGGACTACGCGACGCCCTGGGGAGACGCGCTGAACTTCGCCGGGCCCGACAGCGACGCGGTGCGCCACTTCTTCTTCGAGAACGCTCGCCACTGGCTCGAGGAGTACCACGTCGATGGCTTTCGCCTCGATGCCGTGCACGCCATCGTCGACCCTTCGGCCCGGCCGTTCCTCGCCGAGCTGACCGAGCACGTTCATGACATCGGCGATCGCCTCGGTCGGCGCGTGCACGTCATCGCCGAGAGCGATCGCAACGACCCGCGCTTCGTGCGTCCCCTTGAGCTCGGCGGCTACGACATGGATGCGCAGTGGGCCGATGATTTCCATCACGCCCTGCACGCGCTCCTCGAGCCGAAGCGCGAAGGCTACTTCCAGGATTACGGCCGGGTCGAGCACCTCGCCCGCGCTTGGCGCGACGGCTTCACCTACGCCGGCGATTACTCCGAGTTCCGGCGACGGCGATACGGCGCGCCGGCCACCGACCTTCGACCTTGCACGTTCGTGGTCTGCTCGCAGAACCACGACCAGATCGGCAACCGCTTGCTGGGCGATCGTCCGGCGGAGCGGCGCTCGCGCGATGCGCTGGCGCTCGGCGCCGCGGCGGTGCTCCTTTCGCCGCACCTGCCATTGCTCTTCATGGGTGAGGAGTACGGGGAGAAGCACCCCTTCCCCTACTTCGTCTCGCACGGCGACCCGAGCCTCGTCGAGGCCGTTCGCAAGGGCCGCCGGGAAGAGTTCGCCTCCTTCGCCTGGCAAGGGGAGCCCCCCGACCCGCAGGCCGAAGCGACCTTCGAGTCGGCCCGGCTGACCGAGGAAGTCGATCGCGATGACGGCCAGCGTGCCATGAGAGCGCTGTACGGGGAGCTGCTGCGAATCCGCAGGGCGTGGAACCCCGCCGAGCGAAACCGCGACGAAGTGGACGTTTGTTGGAGCGAGTCGCCGCGCTGGCTTCGCGTGGTCCACCGAGCGAGAGCCGGCGAGCAGGTCTTGCTGTTCCACTTTGACTCGGAGTCGCATCGCGTGGAGCTTCCTTGGCCGACAGGTCGATGGCGGCGAGTGCTCGACACGTCGGCCAAGGAGTGCGGTGGACCGGGCGAGCGATCACCGAAGATCCTGGACTCGACGGGAACGGTGGCATTCGAGATGGGTGGACCGATGGCTCTGGCAATGCTGAGGAGCGAGTGAGGGAATGGAACGTCATCTGTGCATCCACGGGCATTTCTATCAGCCGCCGCGCGAGAATCCGGGCCTCGAGGCGATCGAGCTCCAGGACTCGGCGTATCCCTACCACGACTGGAACGAGCGGATCACCGACGAGTGCTACGCGCCGAATGCGCGCTCGCGCATGCTCGACTCCGAGGGGCACATCGCGCGCATCGCCAACAACTACTCGCGCATCAGCTTCAACTTCGGCCCGACCTTGCTGTCCTGGCTCGAGGTGCATGCAACGGACACCTACACGGCGATCCTCGAGGCCGACCGCCACGCCCAGGAGCGCTTCTCCGGTCACGGCTCCGCGATCGCGCAGGGCTACAACCACATGATCCATCCCCTCGCGAACGACCGGGACCGGCACACGCAGGTCGCCTGGGGCATTCGTGACTTCGAGCATCGCTTCGGGCGCCGCCCCGAAGGCATGTGGCTCCCCGAGACCGCGATGGATCTCGCCTCGCTCGACGCCCTCGCCGAGCAGGGCATCCGCTTCACCATCGCCGCGCCGCGTCAGGCCAAGCAGGTGCGACCGCCCGGCGGTGAGTGGCTCGACGTGAGCGACAGCCGGATCGATCCGACCCGCCCTTACGTGCAGCACTTGCCGTCGGGTCGCTCGATCGTCATCTTCTTCTACGACGGTCCGATCTCCCAAGCGGTCGCCTTCGAGCGTCTGCTCAACAACGGCGAGACGTTCGCGCTGCGGCTCATGGGCGGCTTCAACGACCGCAAGGACGGCGCGCAGCTCATGCACATCGCGACCGACGGCGAGACCTACGGGCACCATCATCGTCACGGCGAGATGGCCCTCGCCTTCGCGCTCGAGCACATCGAGCTGCAGGAAGGCGTCCGGCTGACCAACTACGGTGAGTTCCTCGAGAGCCACCCCGCCGAGTGGGAGGTCGAGATCTTCGAGCAGAGCTCTTGGAGCTGCGTGCACGGCGTCGAGCGTTGGCGCTCGGACTGCGGCTGCTACTCGGGCATGTGGCCCGACTCCCATCAACGTTGGCGCGGACCGCTGCGCGATTCGCTCGACTGGCTTCGGGACTCGGTGGCGCCCTTGTTCGAGAAGCGCGGCGCCGAGGTGTTCCGCGACCCGTGGGCGGCGCGGGAAGACTACGTCGACATCGTGCTCGACCGCTCGCCGGAGACCGTCGCGTCGTTCCTCGCGAAGCACGCCCGCCAGGAGCTCAGCGAGAGCGATCAGATCCTCGCCTGGAACCTGCTCGAGCTGCAGCGGCACGCGATGCTCATGTATACGAGCTGCGGTTGGTTCTTCGACGAGATCTCGGGCATCGAGAACGTCCAGGTGCTGCGTTATGCGAGCCGCGTCGTCCAGATCGTGCAGCAGGTATTCGGGGTCGACCTCGAGCCCGGGTTTCTCGAGCAGCTCGAGAAGGCGCCGAGCAACGATCCGCGATACGGCAACGGCAAGGAGGTCTATCGGCGCTGCGTCCAGCCTTCGCGCGTCGACCTCGGCAAGGTGGGCGCCCATTACGCGGTGAGTACCTTGTTCGGCATGATCGACCGCGAGGACGAGGAGACGAGCGTGTACTGCTACACCGTGCGCTCGCTCGATCGCCAGGAGCGGGAATCGGGTCAGGCCAGGCTGCTGGTCGGCCGGGCGACCATCACCTCCAACGTCACCGGGGAGTCCGAGGATCAGAGCTACGGATTCCTGCACCTGGGTGACCACAACTTGACGGGCGGTGTGCGCCGGTTCGAAGGTGAGTCGAAGTATCAGAAGATGGTGAGCGAGACGGTGCAGGCCTTCGAGCGCGTGGACTTCGCTCAAACGATTCGCCTCTTCGACCAGCACTTCGGCACCGCTTACTCGCTGAAGTCACTCTTCACCGACGCGCAGCGCGAGATCCTCGATCGCGTCGTCGAATCCGCGCTCGGCGACGCGGAGCACGCCTTCTCCGGGCTGTACGAGCGCTATGCGCCGCTGATGCGCTTCATCACCGACACCGGCGCGCCCTTGCCGTCGGCGTTTCGCATGACGGCCGACTTCGTGCTCAACACGACGTTGAAGGCGACGATCCAGCAATCCGATCTCGACGCGGAGCGACTGCGCCGTCTGCTCGACGAGGTCTCGATGCAAGACGTCCAGCTCGATGTGAAGGGGCTCGGCTTCGCCTACGAGAAGCTGCTCGTGCGGATGATCCGTCCCTTGGCCAAGGACCAGATCGATCTGTCGGCACTGCGATCCCTCGACGTCGCGTTGGACTTGGTGCGCTCGCTGCCGTTCGAGGTCGACCTGAGGCCGATTCAGAACACCTACTACGAGTACTGCACTCGCCACGGTGACGTGTCAAAGCGGTTTGCTGACATCGATGACGACGCGAGTCGCGGCGCGCTGATCGCCCATCTCCGCTCGATCGGGCAGCGCCTCGCCGTCCGCGTCAAATGACTGGAAAGCGTCGCTCCATGCCCTCCCTCGATCCCCTCGGCGTCGCTATCTACCGGCTACAGATGCGGCCGCACCTTGATCTCGCCGGGGCGACGGAGTGGATTCCTTATCTCGAGCGATTGGGCGTGAGCGCACTCTACCTGGCGCCGCTCTTGGAGGCCCGGCCCGAGAGCACGCACGGCTACGACGCGATCGACCCGACGCGGCTCGATCCCCATCTCGGGACCGAGGAGGATCTCGAGCAACTCAGTCAGAGGCTGCAGAGTGGCGGGTTGGGGCTGATCCTCGACATCGTGCCGAACCACTTGGCAGCCGATCCCCGGGGGCCATGGTTTCGGGACGTGCTGCGCTGGGGAGAACGCTCGGAGCGTGCGCGGGTCTTCGACATCGACTGGTCGGTCAATGAAGGGCGTCTCGTCGTGCCGGTCCTGGGCGAGCCGATCGCTCGAGTGCTCGAGAGCGGTGAGCTGACGCTGGGCTTGGACGGCACCGAGCCCGTCGTCCGCTACTTCGACAAGTCCTATCCTCTGACTCCGTCGAGCTGGTCGATCGTGCTCGGGGACCTCTTCGATGACGGTGATCCGAAGGATTGGCCAGCGCGACTGAAAGAACGGCTCGCCGGCGATGCGTCTCTCGAAGAATCGATCACCGCGCGACTGGAGGGCTGCGAGTCGACGGTGCTCGAAGACGTCCTCTCGCGGCAATGCTTCGAGCTCGCCTACTGGAAAGACGCGACGCTGAACTATCGCCGCTTCTTCGACATCGACGAGCTGATCGGCGTCCGCGTGGAAGACGAGACGGTATTCGAGTGGACGCACGCCCGCATCTTCGAGTGGCTGAGACAGGGCTGGGTCCAGGCCCTACGCGTCGACCACGTCGATGGGCTGCGCGACCCGACCGATTATCTCGAGCGCCTCGACCAGAGGGCGCGCGAAGCGGCGGGCGCTCCGGTGCCGATCCTGGTGGAGAAGATCCTCGTCGGCGAAGAGCGGCTGCCGGAGTCCTGGCCCATCGCCGGCACGACCGGCTACGAGCTCCTCACCACCGTCGACCGCTTGCTCCTCTGGCCGGAGGGTGTTCGGTCCATCGAGCGGGCCTTCAGCGAAGCTCATTCGGGAGAGGCCGACTTCGAGAAGCTCTCGGTCCGTTGTCGCCGCAAGGTGCTCGAATCTCTGTTCCATGCCGAGCTGAAGAGCTTGTCGCAGAGAGTCAGCGATTGGGCCACCGCACGAGGCATGACGGTCGAGGACGATGAGATCGTACGCGGGCTCAGCGGCTTGACGACACACCTCCCGGTCTATCGGACCTACCTGCATGCTGGGCTCCTATCCGAACTCGATCGAAGCTTGATCGATTCGGCCATGAAGGCCAGCCAGGGCGAGGAGCCTGTCGGCGAGGCCTGTCAGCAGCTCCTGCGCGATCTGTTCCTGGCTCCGAAGCTGGACGCCGAGGCCACAAAGATCGTGCTCCGCTGGCAACAGCTCACCGGCCCGGTCATGGCCAAGGGCGTCGAGGACACCGCGCTGTACGGCCATCATGCCCTCGTCGGTCGCAACGAAGTTGGTGGTCATCCCGACACCGGGCGCGGCGCGCTCCAGGACTTCCACGAGCTGTGCCTCGATCGACAATTGCATTGGCCGCGCGGATTGAGCGCCACCTCGACGCACGACACCAAGCGCAGCGCCGATGTGCGTGCCCGATTGGCGGTCCTCTCGGAGCTGGGCGAGGACTGGCTGGAGGAGCTTCGAGAGTGGATGTCCGGCATGGAGCGTTTCCGCTGCTCCTTGGACGGCGAGCCAGCGCCGTCGGTCGGACTCGAGTGGCTGATTCACCAGACGCTGCTCGGCACATGGCCGCTGCGATTCGAGGAGGGCTGGGTCGAAGCCTACGACGCTCGGCTGGACGAGTACTGGGAGAAGGCGCTTCGGGAAGCCAAGCGTCGCAGCTCGTGGACCGATCCCGACGCCGCTTACGAAGCCGCGGTCCAAGGCTTCGTCTCTGGATTCCTGGCGCTGCCCGAGACCTCGGAGCTCCGCCTGCGCTTCGAGCGCCTCGCCTCACGCGTCGCGTTCCACGGCGCCCTCAACTCCCTCGCCCGCACCCTCCTCCAGATCGCGGCGCCAGGAGTGCCCGACCTGTATCAAGGCACCGGCCTGTGGAACCTCTCCTTGGTCGATCCCGACAACCGCCGCGAGGTCGATCTCGAGCACCGCATCGAAGGTCTCGAAGCCGTCTTGCCGCCGAAGGCCGCGCCGCTCGAAGAGCTGCGGACGTCGTGGATCGATGGACGCATCAAGCTGCTCGTCCTGCACAAGGCGCTGATCGCTCGTCGCGAGCATCGCGAGGTGTTCGCGAAAGGCTCATACCTTCCTTTGACGGTATGTGGATCGCGCGCCAGCAACGTGGTGGCCTTCGCGCGGAAGCTCGATGATCGCTGGATCGTGGTGGCCACATCGAGGTTGACTACCCAGATCAGTGAGGGCTGGCCCTTGGGGGAGGCCGTGTGGAGCGACACGGCAGTCCAGTTACCCGAAGGCGCCCCGCGCGAATGGCGAGATGCGTTGACGGGTGAGCGGAGGTCGGGGGAAGATGGCGGTCTACGAGTCGGAAGCCTCTTCGAGGAGCTTCCCGGCGCCTTGCTCGCGGGCGAGGCGTGAGCGATTCGAGCGAGCTTGGGCCGGTCGGAACCGTTGCGACGAGACAGCGTGCTCCGAGCGGCCCCTTGCTCGGCGCTTTCTGGCTCGATCGTCAACGATGTCGAGGAAGCGGCTCCTCGCTCAGCGACCACTTCCCGTTTCGGTCGCGCGGGCTCTGGTTTCGGTCGCCCGTCGTGAAGCCGACACTCCGCCCCGTCAGCATCGGGCCACGGAGTTTCGGATGTGAGGTCTGGGTCCTCTCCGAGGCGCTGGGATGGAGGACACCGAGACCGGCTAAAGCCGGCGGTCCGAATGACGACGGGATTAGTCTCAAGTCAGCCTCGCCCCCGGCGCGGTGCCGGAGCATACAGTGGTGAAACTGGGCCTGAGGGCGAGGGCGA
>JAVJTD010000537.1:0-2042 GCA_040219065.1 Planctomycetota bacterium | reverse complement strand
CTCCTCCTCGGATCCCGACTCGGCCTTCTCACTCCTCCCGTTCACCAGTACCGAGGATTCCGCCCCTCCAGCGTGAAGGGGCGCTCCCCTCGGTACTGGTGAACGGGAGGAGTGAGAAGGCCGAGTCGGGATCCGAGGAGGAGGAGATGGAGAAAACTCTCGAAATCCCTATGCGGATCTACAAAACATGAACCATAATTCATGAGAATTATATCTGGATATTAAAGAGAGAATCCGCGTCGCGTTCGTGACGAAGCGGATGGGACACCGAAAGCGCCTGCGGTCACGTGGACCGTGGGTGGGGAAGTAGCGCCTGGAGCGAGGACACGATGACTTCGGCGGAGTTGACGAGCGGAGGTTCTGAGTCGGAGGACTCACCACCCTTTGGGCGAGAGGCCGGGATTCGCCGAACGCTGGTCCAGCTCGCCCGTCTCTTGGGTCAGGAGCCGGGCCCGCCCGTGATCGAGGGCATCGCTCTGGAGATCGAGTCGCTCGCGATCCAGGAGGCCGACGACTGGGCACTTCTCGAGAAGTCGGCAGCGGCCGGGAACTTACGGATCTCTCGGCGGTCCGTTCCAGGAGTGGAATTCCTCTGGACGACCACTGCCGATAGCCCGGCCGTCGTCCGGCTGCCCGTCGGCGGCTGGTTGATCGCCCATGGGCTGCGACGCCATTTCGAGATCTGGCGCAGCGACCGGGGTGAGTCTGCGAAGGTCTCTTCGAAAGAGCTGAGTGCTCTCTTGGAGATCTCCGAAGGAGAGGAGCTGCAGATCGGCATCGTCCAGCTCCTCAGTCCGAGTGTCGCGAGCTCGCACGAGATCGGCGAGAAGCCGACTCCAGGACGTCGTCTGCTGGAGCTGTTCAAGCCCGACCGCCGCGAGATCCGGATGGTCGTCCTGTTCTCGGTCGTGGTGGGCCTCCTGAACTTGGCGACTCCGATCGCGGTCGAGACGCTCGTCAACTTCGTGGCATTCGCTGGACTGCTCCAGCCCATCCTGGTCTTGTCCTTGGCTCTGCTCGTCTGCCTCGGCTTGGCAGGCGTGTTCACCGCCCTCGAGGCCTTCGTGGTGGAGTTGATCCAGAGGCGCGTGTTCGCGCGAATCGCCATCGACCTCGCTTGGCGGCTGCCGAGAGTGCCGGTGGACGCCTGGGGGAAGTCCTACGCCCCCGAGCTCGTCAACCGCTTCTTCGACTTGCAGACCCTGCAGAAGGTCGGGGCAAAGCTCTTGCTCAACGGGGTCACCGCCGCTTTGTCGGCGATCATCGGCTTGATCGTCCTCGCCTTCTACCATCCTTTGCTCTTGGCGCTGGACGCCATGTTGATCCTGGCCCTGACGGTCATCCTGTTCGTCCTGGGTCGACGTGCAGTCCAGACGGCGAAGGCGGAGTCGAGCGCGAAGTATGAGGTCGTCGACTGGTTGGAAGAGCTCGTCCGGCATCCCGTGGCCTTTCGGACACCCGAGAGTCAGAGTAAGGCTCACGAGCGGGCGGAAGGCCTGACGGTCCGTTACCTGGAGAATCGAGCGCGACACTTTCGCATCGTGTTCCGGCAGCTCTCGGCGGCCCTCGTGCTCCAGGCGATCACGGGAACCGTGCTGCTCGGGCTCGGTGGCTGGCTGGTCAAGGCTGGGCAGCTCACTTTGGGCCAGCTCGTCGCTTCCTGGCTGATCGTCTCCCTCGTGCTGACCGCCATCACCAAGCTCGGCAGCCAGCTCGAGAGCGTCTACGACCTTTGCGTGGGAGCCGACAAGATCGGCGTTCTCCTGGATCTCCCGGTCGAAGCGCGTTCGGGGGTCCACCGCCGTGACGTCGTCGGCCCAGCCGCCTTGACGGCCGAGAAGCTGCGCCTGCCCGGAGTCGGTCGGGCCATCGACATCGATCTCCGCCCCGGTGGTCGACTGGCGATCATCGGGGGGGCCGGTGTCGGCAAGAGTCGAGTCCTCGACGGTCTGGCGGGCCTTCGCACCCCAGTCGACGGCGTGCTCGAGCTCGATGGCATCGACGTCGGCTCCCTGCCGATCGACGACCTTCGTCACGAGACG
>JAVJTD010000534.1:0-22633 GCA_040219065.1 Planctomycetota bacterium | reverse complement strand
CCGCTTCATCGACATCGCTCACCTTCGAGCCAGGAGGCGCCGAGCAAGGGGCCGCTCGGAGTGCGCTGTCGTCGCACGGCCGCCCCGGCCCAAGCTCGCCTGCGCAGAGCTCTGGCTCGTGAGGGGACGCTGTGAACTGCGCGACGCATGGGCCCGGTTCCGGCCAGGATTGCGCCGCTGCATTGCGTCCCTTCGTCCTTCACTCAGCTCGAGGACCATCAGAGCCTGTGCTGCTGCAGCCGTGACCGCGACCACGTGGCAGAGGCGCCCCTCAGCGGCGCTCTCCTCGAAAGTGGGACATCTGTGCCGGGAACAGAATGCTCACTCAGCAGCGCTCTCCTCGAAAGTGGGACATCTGTGCCGGGAACAGAATGCTCATCTCGACGCGAGGGTGGTGATGACATCGCGCAGTCCGACCACGACACGCGCCAGCCCTTCGAAGTCGATCTTGTCCGGCGTGTCTTGAAGCCGGTGGTAGTACGGATAACGAAAGATCGCGGTGTCGGTGACCATGATCGCCTCAAAGCCGTGCTGCCAAAACGACCAGTGGTCGCTCCAGTCGACGCCGGCGATCGAGCCTGGAAGGGCGATGCCTTCCGAGGGAAAGGCGGTGTCAGCGCGAAAGGCGCCGATGGCGCGGCGGACCAGGCTCCTCGAGCCGAGGTCGCCCACGAAGGCCACGAAGTCACCACGGGAGGGATAGAACCATGAGAACGGCCAGGGGTACCGCTGGCTACCTGGCCGGTCATCGTAGTAACCGAGCGTCTCCAAGGAGAGCATGGCGACGATGTCCTCCTGGCGGCTGCGGCAGCGGGCGGCGTAGACCTCGCTCCCCATCTGTCCGGGCACTTGGAAGTAAGGCGGCTCCTCGTTGACGAAGGCGACGAACCGTACCGTGCGAGCGAACCTCTGCGAGCTCGCCCAGCGCGCCAGCTCGAGCAGCGCCGCCGTGCCCGAGGCATTGTCGTTGGCGGCAGGACCGTGCGCCGAATCGTAGTGCGCTCCGATCACGACGATCTCCGAGGCGTGCTCCCCACCTACGATCTCCACCTCGATGTTCCGGGCCAGCTTCTCTCCGACTCGAAGCTCCTGGAGCTCGGGTCGATAGCCCGCCTCACCAAAAGACTCCACGAGGAAGGCCTCGGCTCTCCGCAGGAGGTCGACATGGGCCAGGTTGCGCTCGCCGATCTCCATCGCCAGGACATGCACGTCGTCACGCAACGCCTTCTCCACGCGGAGTGCCTCCTCGTCCAGAGGCGGCAGCTCACCGCGGTACGAGCTTTTCGGCATGGACATCGTGTACCAGCCAGCAAACGCGATCCCTCCCGCGGTGGTCCCGATCAGGCACGCCAATCGAATCCAGGCGCGCCGTGTGGTCGGCCAGAGAGACCAGGGTGGCTTTTGGTGAATGACCGAATCGTCCGCCTTCTTCATGAACCTCCTCTTCGAAGTCACTAGGCCAGTCCATCGTTCCTGGAAGTTATGAGTATTTGATCCTTCTCCAGAGCCGCTAGCGCTCCGCGCCTCGTCAGCTCTGTGGTACTCGAGAGTCAGAACAGAAGAGACGACGATTCAGGGGAGAGTCTTCCCTCCGAGTCGACACTCGAGTCGCCCCTGGTTAGTGTTCGCGAAGCTCTGACGGCAGCGAGTCGACGTCAATCGAGCTTCGATTCCATGAAACCCGACCGGCGAGGAACCTGGCGTGAAGAAGATCCTTCGAAAGATCCACCGCTGGCTGGGTCTGTTGATGGCCCTCCAGCTCATCGCCTGGATGGGCAGTGGACTCTACTTCGCCTGGTTCCCGATCGAGACGATCCGCGGCGAGCACCTGGTGTCACAGGACGATGTGCTACCGCCCGGCTCACTGACCGACTTGCAGGCTCCGGCATTCGCCGCGGCGCAGCTCACAGAGCACTTCGGTACATCGCCTCGGATCGAGCGGGCGACCTTGACTCGGCGGAGTGGTCGCGTCTGGTACCGGCTCGAAGGCACCCAGGATCAGGGCGCCTTCGCGCGGCTGGTCGATGCCGAGACCGGCCAGGTGGCTGGCCGCTTGGATCGTGACGGCGCGATCGCGATCGCGATGGAGTCCTTGCAAGTCGAAGGTGTCGTCGAAGAGGCGCGGCTAGTCACCGAGGCCGAGCCGGGCGCCGAGTACCGGGGCCGGCGGCTTCCGCTCTGGAGGGTGGCCTTCGACAAGCCGGAGCTCCTGCACGTCTACATCGACCCATGGACGCGTGACATCGTCGCGCAGCGCACGTTTCGATGGCGCGTCTTCGATTTCCTGTGGATGCTGCACATCATGGACTACGGCGAGCGCGACGACTTCAATACACCACTCCTGCAGGGTGCGGCGGTGTTGGGTCTTCTGGTCGCCCTCTCGGGAGTGATCTACTGGGCGCAGACGACGCGGCTGTTTCGAAGACGCCGTCGACCCATCGAGTGAGGAGACCGCGCGATGTGCCGAAACATCAAGACGCTGTTCAACTTCGAGCCCCCGGCAACCGACGAGGAGATCTCGGCGGCGGCCATCCAGTTCGTGCGCAAGCTGAGCGGCTTCAATCGCCCCTCTCAGGCGAATCAGCTCGCCTTCGATCGAGCGGTCGAGGACGTGAGCCGCGTCGCCAGAGAGCTCGTCGATTCGATGGTCACTCAAGCGCCCCCGAAGAACCGCGAGGCCGAGGCGAAGAAGGCCCGCGCCCGCACCGCGAAGCGCTTCGGGTAGCCGTGCTCCCAAGCAACGAGAAAGGGCGGGCCGCCTTGCGAACCCGCCCTTCGGCGTTCGAACGCTTCAGCCGATCAGCCGCCCGAGCCGACCTTGGCGCCAGCGATCATCTTCTCGGCCATGATCTCGATGAGGAGATCGACGCCGGGCGCGGCACCGATCGTGATCCAAGCGACACGCCCTTGGGGATCGACCATCACGAGCGTGGGGATGCCGCGAATGCCGTAGGCGGTGCTGTTGGTCCGGTCCTCGGCGACGCCGATCGTGTAGGCGAGGCCCATGTCCTTGGAGAACTTCCGGACGTGGGGGACGTAGCTCTCACCCTCGATCTGAGCGACCGGCACCGACTTCTGCTCGGCCCAGTCATAGCCGGGACGGCCGTCCTTGTAGCAGAGGCCGAGGATCTCGAAGGGCTTGCCCTCCATCTTCTCCTGAAGGTGGGAGAGACCGGGCATCACGACGCGGCAAGGGCCACACCACGTCTGCCAGAAGTCCATGACGACGACGTTGCCGCGCAGCTCGGCCAGGCCGCTCCAGCCTTCGCTCTCGGCACCCTTGGGTCCGATCCAGGTCGCGACGGTGATCTCTTCGGCCGGCTGGCCGATCATCTTCGCCTTCGTCTCGAATGCATACGCCGAGCGCGCATTCTCCTCGCCGTACTTCTCCTGATACTTCACGAAGAGCTGACGTGCGTCTTCGAGCTTTCCTTCGCAGACATGGATCGCGGCCAATACATCGAGCATTCCGAGACCACCGGCCCCGAGCTCTTCGGCCTTCTTCGTAGCGAGCTCCTTGGCACCGGCCATGTCACCGGCGGCGACCATCGCGACCGCGCGCGGCTGGTCGAGTGACGCCATCTGCGCCTCGTCGAGCCCGGCCTTCTCGAGCTTGTCGACGTTACCCAGGAAAGCCTTGGGCTCGCCCTTCTCGAGCGAGGTCCGCATCCACGAATACATCAAGCCGCGGAGCATGGCGTGCGAGGACGACTCGACCAAGACCTTGGCCGCCTCGGGCGAGAGGTCGCCGAGAAGGTGGGCTTCGACGAATGCGTCGGACTTCTCCGAGAGGTCCTTGCGAAGGGCCATGTACTTCTCGCGGTCCGCGTCGGAAACCTCGGTTCCGCGCATGGACTGAGAAGCCTCTCGAGCCGCATCGGCGACTTGGACGAGCTCCTGATAATCCGACTGGAGGTCGCCGCTCGCGCACAGTGCGACCATCAACAACAATGCCTGCATGGTCGTGATCCTGTCATTCGAGTTCGTGTCGGGTCAAGACCGCCCGGGCGACGCCACGAATCGCCGTCCGCCGGCTACGGCCAGTGTGTTCGAATCCGCGCTGGATTTCCATGGCGCGGGCAGGCCGAGGCCCGAGAGGCCAGACCGGCAGCGCGTTCTCGGGAGAGACGCTTCGCCTCCGTCAACGGCTCATCGGCTCACCGTAACGCAAGAGCACGGTGGTCACGGGGCCGGTCTTCGGGACGGTCACGACATAGAGACGGTCGTACTCGGTCTTCTCTTCGATCGGCGAGCCGGGCTCTCCGCCGAGGGCCTTCACGAGGTCGGGTGTGGTATTGCTGTGCCCGACGACCAGGTGGCGGCTGCCTGCCTTTCGAAGCCGTTCGGCGACGGCAGGTAGGCTTCTCGGATCGTAGGACTCGATTTTTTTCTTCAAGACCTCGGCAATCGGGGCGGCCGTGCTTTGCGTACGACGGTAGCTCGTGCTGTGGACGTGCTCGATCTTCGCATCGCGGAGGACGTGCGCCAGAGCTTTCGATCGGGCCAGACCGTCTTTCGACAGCTCGGGGTCGCGGCCGCCTTCTTCCTTCTCGGCATGGCGCACCAAGAACACGACGAGTGGCTCCGAGCTCGTGTCATCCTGTGGCAGGAATGAAGCCATTCCTACCGAGACGAGCAACCCGAGGATCGCCCATCTCCTGTCGATACGCATCTGCATCGTCGATCTCCTGGTGGGTTCCTGTCCGGCCCGGGACACGTTACCAACCGCCGCCAGGGAAGGGCAGGTCTGAGATGCGCGGCTCAAGCCAGAGCCCGCGCGACCGAAACGGGAAGCGACTGCTGAACTGAGAGCCGTCCTACTCGACAACACTGACGAACGAGCCAAGAGGTGCCGAGCAAGGGGGGCTTTCGGAGGAGACGGCTCTGTCGGCTCAGCCTCCCCGGCCCAAGCTCGCTCGAGAGAACCTTCATTGACAGACTCAATCTCCCGCTCTCTTCGACTTGGGCACTCCAATGGACTTCGCCCAGGTTCACATCGTGCGGGCACTGCCGGAAGCGCGCCTCCCTTCTTGAATACGTCGACATCGGTGGCGCATAGTCGGCCCCATGAACGATCCAGCACAGTCCGATCTGGCGATTCGCATCTCCGGCTTGAAGAAGCGCTTTCACGAGAAGCGCGTCCTGCAAGGCCTCGACCTGGAGATCCCGCGGGGCATGGTGTTCGGGTACATCGGCCCGAACGGCGCGGGCAAGACGACGACGGTGAAGATCCTGGCCGGCCTCGACCGGCAGTTCGACGGCGAGGTCGAGGTCGCCGGCTTCGATGTTCGCTCCGATCCGCGTGAGGTGAAGCGGCGGATCGGCTTCGTCGCCGAGAGCGCCGCGCTCTACGAAGGTCTCACGGCCTGGGAGTTCCTCGAATTGATCGGGCGCATGCGCAGCTTGAGCGACCGAGTGATCGCTCACCGCGCCGGCGAGCTGCTCAAGCTCTTCGACCTCGGGAGCCGCGCCCATACGCGACTCGGCTCGTTCTCCAAGGGCATGCGACAGAAGGTCCTCCTGTCGGCAGCGCTGCTCGACGACCCCGAGATCCTGTTCCTCGACGAGCCGCTTTCGGGACTCGATGTCGCCTCGACCATCCTCGTGAAGGATCTCATCCGCTCGCTGGCCAACGCGGGCAAGACGATCTTCTATTGCTCGCACATGATGGACGTCGTCGAGCGGGTCTGTGACCGGATCGTCATCTTGAACGATGGCGTCGTCGCGGCCGATGGATCGTTCGAGGAGCTGGCCCACGGCGAGCGCGATCGATCACTCGAGCAGGTCTTCAGCAGCTTGACCGGACAGCGCTCGCAGGCTTCCGAGATCGAGCATCTCCTTCAGGCCTTTGATCCGGATCAGGCGAGATGAGCTTGCACGGCGCCCACGCTCCTTCGCTCGTCAATTTTCTCCTGAACGTCTGCGACTGGTTCGAGCGGCCCTTGACCTGGGCCGGCGTGGAGTACGAGCCGTTCCGAGCTCTACTTCGCGCGAAGCTGGTGCTCGACCACCGGCGCAATCAAAAGGCCACCGGTGGCGTCAGCCTCGTTCAGCAGGCGGGCTTCGGCATGATGCTCGCCATCTACCTGCTCTTCGGCCTGGGTATCGGTGGCCTGGCGTGGGTGATTCGGGATCCGGTCTACTACACGGCCCTCGCCATGACCTTCACGATCGGCGCTTTGGCCGTTCCGCTGCTGCTCGACTTCTCGCACGTGCTGGTCGACACGGCGGATGTCGATATCGTCGCGCCCCTACCGATCTCCGAGCGCTCATTCCTCGCGGTGCGTCTCGTGCACGTCGCAATGTACGTCGGAGTGATCCTCGCCTCGCTGGCCGCCGGGCCGCTGGTTCTCGGATCCCTCGCCTTCCAGTCCCTCGCCTTCTTCTCGTCGTATCTGATCGCCGTTCTGATCGCAGGAGGCTCGACCCTGCTATTGGTCGTGCTCCTGTACTTGATCGTTCTCCACAGCGTCGATGTCTCGCGCTTCCAGGACGTGCTCGTCTACTTCCAGATTGCGGCCGTCGTCGTCGTCTTCGGCGGTTTGCAGGTCGGGCCACGCCTGCTCGGACGCTTCGGAGTCCTCGAATGGCTCGAGGCACGCCCCGAGCTCGTCGCCCTGTATCCGCCCGCTTGGTGCGGCGGTCTCGTGGCAGTGTCCCTCGGCGACCCTCGCCCGCACCTCTGGCTGCTCAGTGGCCTCGCTGTGCTCACTCCGATCGCGATGCTCGCCGGGGTGCGGCTGCTGACGCGAGGCGGCTTCATCCGTCACCTGTACGCATTGGCCCGCTCCACACCGACGGGTCGCCAGAAGCCACGGAGTCATGGAATCACCGGATGGCTGGCGCCGAAGCTCACCTCGTCTCCCATCGAGCGCGCGGGCTACGACTTCTTCCTCGGCCTCTCCAGCACCGATCGCGGCTTCAAGATGCGCACCTGGCCAGGGTTCGTGATGTCGATCTTTCCCATGGCCGGGATCTTCTTCCTCGAGTCCAGTTGGGAGAGAACCACCTCGCTGCTCCCCTACCTCGCCTACCTCCCCGTCCTGGCGGCCACGATGGTGGCGGGCAACATGCGCTTCTCCGATCACCACGAGGCGGCATGGAGCACCGAGACGCGCGAGCCGGACAAGGCTTCCGCCTTCCAGCGAGGCGCGATGAAGTCGCTGCTGGTGCGCTTCTTCGCCATTCCGGTGAACCTGATCGCGATCGTGTGTCTGGCGCTCGCTCCCCGGCACGGGCTCGATGTCGCCATCGCGGTCTTGGCCTCGACCTCGATCGTGAGCTTCCTCGTGCCGATCTTCAGCAAGGACCGTCCGTTCAGCCAGAAGTTCTCCCAGTCGCTCGCGATGTCCAACACCGGATCGGCGATCCTCCTCATGGTGCTCCTCGGTGCGGCGATCGGCGTGCAGATCGGGACCGGCTACCTCCCCGGCGGAAAGCTCGCCGGGGCGATCGTCTTCGCCTCGTTGGCTGCCTTCTCGGTGACCTATTTCGGCAAGCGAGACCTCCTGCCACCCGAGATCGCACGAAGCAGCGCGAGTCGGCGAGGACGCCGGTACCGCCGGTCGTCTCGTTAGCCAAACTGCCCCCGAGTGAGTCTCTCGGGTGCAGGTCGCATCCAACTGGACGCTGCCGAGCCATTTCCTACGAGAGCCGGCCGAGCAGCGCGGTCGGGCGAGCCCTCCACCGAGTCGCCACGCCCGCACCGAGAGGGTCCCTGCACCAAGATGCGAAGATGTCCCAAGCCAAGTGTGAAACGAAAGACACCTCGATCGCCGTCTTCGGAGCCGGCATCGCCGGGCTGACGGCTGCTCACGAGCTGGCTCGGTTGGGGTATCGTGTCTCGGTTCATGAGGCCGACGGCATTGCCGGCGGCTTCTTTCGCAGTGACCGATCACCTCGACTCGGCAACTTGCCGACCGAGTACTCCTGGCACGGCATGGGTCCCTGGTACCACAACACCTTCGATCTCCTGAAGCAGATCCCCTTCGACACCGAAAGCAGCATCTACGACAAGGGCCTCTCTCGGCCGATCGACTTCGGCATCTTCCCTGAACATGGTGACGCCTCGTTCTACGATCGGGGTCTACGCAGCATTCCTGCCATGTTCGGCCTCTCGCGTTGGGAGCTCGCCAAGGCCACTTGGCTGATGCTCAAGACCTGGCTCGCCAATCATCGGACCCAAGAGCATTACTCCTCGCTCAATGCGGCGGAGCAATGGCGTCCACTCTTACGGCCGGAGGGACAAGCCCGATGGCGCTCTTGTTTCGGTCCCTGGATCGGCTCGGATTGGACGCGGGTCTCACTGCACACTGCCGGGCAGTTCTTTCGGAAGCAGCTCATCACGCGTCCCCCCCATCATCATCCCCCGGACGACGAAGGTCCGGCTTGGTCTCAAGGAGCAGGCGACGGATGGCTTTTGCTCCGAGGTCCCAGTCAGGAGGTCTGGTTCGATCGCTGGATCCTCGACCTCCAGCGACACGGCGTCACCTTCCACTGGGAATCGCCGCTCGCACGCCTCGAGTACGACGGGCAAAGGATCCGAAGCGCCCGGCTCACCTCAGGGGAGTCCGTCGAAGCCGACCACTACGTCCTCGCGACGCCTCCCTTTGCCGCAGCCGAGATCCTGGCGCGCACACCCGAGCTCGAGGAGCGAGAGCAGCTTCGAAGCTTCCGGCCACTGATCCAAGACGGACCCCACATCCAGGTCTCGTTTCGGATCGGGTTCCACGAGCCGATTCGCTTTCCCCGGGCGAGGACGGCCGTGGTGGTCGCGGGCTCGGAGTTCAATCTCACGCTCTTCGCCCAAGAGCAGGTCTGGCGGAAGGAGGTCGAGCTGGGAGATGGCATCCGCTCGCTGTGGACGGGCACGAGCTGCGCCGGGACCGTTCCTGGACGCCTGTACGGCTTGCCCGTCATCCGCTGCACGAAAGAGCAGTTCATCGAAGAGGTGAAGGCACAGATCGCGGACTGCGAGGCCTTGGACCGACTCATCCGCGACGCCAATGACGGACGCGGGCTGAGCGAGCTCCCCATTGCGGTCTTCGAAGTATGGCACGAGTGGGAGTTCGATCCCGCCGGCTTGCGATCACCGCGACCGAAATGGGTCACGACCACTCACACTCAGCTTCACCAGCCCGAGCAAGTCACGCCGGTTCCCAACTTGTTCCTCGCCGGTGCACACACTCGCACCGAGGCCGACGTCTGGAGCATCGAGGGCGCGGTCGAGAGCGGACGGCGGGCCGCTCGGGCCATCGACCCGCGTGTGAGGGTGCTGTCTCAATACCGACCCCTCTGGATTCGCGCCGCCGCGAGGGTGGACGATCTTTGCTTCGGCCTGAGGCTCCCCCACGCACTCGATCTACTCGCTTGGCTCGCGCTCGGGCTGGTGTTGATCGGAGTCCTGGCGCTGTTCCTGTGAAGCACGCTTGGGTGCCGCGAAAGCTCAGCTCGACGTGCGGCTCACCTCGACTCGAGCCTCCGTCACGTCGTCGTCCATGAGATCGAGACGCGCGTCTTCAGGAGCTTCGGTCAACTGCGCGGTGACCCTCAGCTCCTCGCCGCGGCCGAGCGCGCAGAGGAGCGACTCGGGCCAGGCGCGGAGGAATCCGCGAGAGAGCGACAGCACGGCGCGATAGCGCCACGGCGGACAGACGGGCGATGTGCTGCCTTCGATCAGCTCCTCGAGCGGACGGTCTCCCATGCGCAGGAATCGCCTGACGAATCCCTCGATCCGATAGCGGCGCATCAGCCCCAGCACGAACTGGAAGTCCTCGCCCTGGAACGGGCGGACCGACCATTCCAGTGGACGAAAGCCGGCCGCTTCGAGCAGCCGTTCGAGAGTCTTGCGAGTGAAGTAGGTGAGGTGGTCCTGGTAGATCCAGGGCGTGAACTTGCCGGCCACGACTCGTTTGGCGGCGCTCCAGTTCGGGACCGCGATGTGGAGATGGCCGCCCGACATCAACGTTCGCGCCGCGGCCCGCAGAGCCGACACCGGGTCGGGCAAGTGCTCGAGGCAATGCGAGAACGTGACCAGGCCGAAGGCCTCACTCTCGAGAGGCACCGATTCGATCGCCCCTTCGAAGACGGGCACTCCCAGCTCGGTGCGCAGGCGCTCGGCGCTGGGCCCCGAGAGCTCGAGTCCGACGACGTCCCAGCCCTGCCCGATCCCGGCCCGCAGCAGCAAGCCGGCACCGGCGCCGACATCGAGCAATGGCCCCTCGACGCCCGAGGCGGCGAGCGATTGGAGCAGATGCTCGTCCCTTCGAAGATGCGGGTCCTCGTTGCGCGTGATGTTGTCGGTGTAGATCGTCTCGTGTGTGTACGCCTGGGCGCAGTCCGCATCCGAAGGCATCGGGTGCTGCTGCACGAGCGCGCACCGATCACAGCGGGCCAGGAGGAGATCTCCCTTCCGCAGCCTCTCGCGGCCGGTGTGGCTACCGCACAGGACACACGTGAAGTCGGAGGTCTTCTCTGGCATCGGTCCGTTCGGGATGAGTCAGGGTCGCGTGGCTCCGGGACGGACGCCCGGATCGAGAATCCGAGTGTGCATCCTACCAGGCGGGGAACGGAAGCGGGGACTCTGTGAATCTCCTGCCTGGACTCGAGGATGTACAGATCGGGAGTCACCGCTCAAGATGATCGAAGGCTCGGGCCCGAGTCGAAGCGAATCTCGAGGAGCAAATCGATGTCACGAATCGCGGTCGCCTGCCTGGCATTCTGGATCGCGCTGCAGCCCGTTGCGCCGGCCTGTTCGTTCTTCATGTGCGCCCGGAACGGCGTCGTCCTCGCCGGCAACAACGAGGACTACCTCGATCCGGACACGCGCATGTGGTTCGTTCCGTCCGAGGACGGGCGGCTGGGGTGCGTCTACTTCGGGTTCTCGAACGGCTTTCCTCAAGGTGGCATGAACGAGGCCGGGTTGTTCTTCGACGGCGCGGCCACACCGGAGCAGGAGATCACCGGCCGCCCGGATCGACCATCATTCGAAGGCAATCTCGTCGACGAGATGATGCGCACCTGCCGCACGGTCGAGGAGGTCGTCGCCACCTGGGAGCGGTATGACGTTCCCAAGATGATGGCGCGCGCCCAGATCCAATTCGCGGATGCCACGGGTGACTCCGTCCTCATCGAGGGCGACCACCTGCTCCGCAAAGAGGGCGATTATCAGATCACGACGAACTTCTATCAGGCCGGCCTCGAGCGCGATCAATTCGCCTGCCCGCGCTTCGAGGTGATCGACTCGATGCTCGAGGGCGATGCCGCACCCAGCGTCGAGCTCTTCCGAAAGATCCTCTCGCGCGTGCACCAAGAAGGCGAGGTCTCGACGCTCTACTCGAACATCTACGACCTGAAACGGCGGAAGATGACGCTCTACCACTTCCACGACTTCGAGCATCCCGTCGAGATCGACCTCGCGGCCGAGCTGGGAAAAGGAGCGCATACGGTGGTGATCGCCGACCTCTTCCCCGAGACGTTCGCTTTCGAGCAGTTCCAGAAGCGGCATCGAGCGAAGCGCGCCAAGTGAATCGAGGATCGCTCCCCTCACGGAGCCAGGAGCTGAAGAGGCGATACGTCGACGCCTTTCGCCGAGCGTCCGAGATCCTCTTCAGCGAAGACCCGATCCATATCAACTTCGGCGGTAACCGCGACGAGTACGAGCCCGAGGTGGGCACGATCCTCCCGAGGCTTGTGGCCTGTTCATCAGTCGACGCCGTCAGGCAGCTCGTCCATGAACAGTTCGTCCGCTGGTTCGGTCCTCACACCGCCGGCGACGAGGGCAGCTACGAGCGAATCGCCGAGCGTCTCTGGACCGAGGTCCTGCCTGGCCTTCGCGGCTGAGGAGCCCTTGTCATCCGGTCCGTCGCTCCAGAATCCGAGCTCTCCGGCACTCCGAAGATGAGAGTCACGTGGGCCGTCTCCAAGGCTCTCCCTCATTTGCGCAATCTCCCGAATGCGTGTTACGATCTCGTCTTGCGTCCGAAACGGGCGCAATCCGCCGGCCCGAATCCGCCTTGTGAACCTTAGGAGCCCCATGTCCGAGCCGACGAATGCCACCGCCGCCGAGAAGAAGAAGCGCGCGAAGCGAGCTTCGGGACGAAAGAAGTGGGCCGGCCTCGCGATCCTGATTCTGGCCGTTGCGGGCGTGGCGTACTTCACGTTGGGCGCCAGCAAGCCCAAGGAGGTCACCACGGGCAACTTGATCGCGGCGATGCGAGGCCCACTCACGATCAGCGTGCACTCCACCGGCTCGATTCGCAGCAGCGACGCGGTGGTGATCAAGAACGAGGTCGAAGGCTCGACCAAGGTCCTTTGGATCATCGAGGAAGGCACGCAGGTCGAAGCTGGACAGAAGTTGATCGAGCTCGACGCGAGCGCCTGGGCAGACGAGGAGGTCGAAGAAGAGATCGAGGTCGAGACCTCGAAGGCCGACTTCGTCAATGCCGAGCAGCGTCTCGAGATCGCCAAGAAGCAAGGCCAAGCCAACATCGAGGCAGCCGAGGTCGCTTACCGACTCGCTCTCCTCGACCTCGAGAAGTACGCCGGGATCAGCGCGAAGGAGTACGAAGGGCTCGAAGAGGGTCGCCGCTTCCTCGACGCCGCGCTCGAGGGGTCGATCCTCGGTGAGATCAACGCCCTCGCCCCGCAGGTCCGAACGGATCTGCAAGCGCGGGAGCGCTTCCAAGAGCTGCTCGCCGAGCTGCGAGGGCAGTACAAGCTCGAGCTGAAGCGGGCGCTCAACAACATCCTCGTCGCCAACGCCGAGGTCGAGCGCGCGATGGACCGCCTGAAGTTCTCCGTCGAGCTCCAGAAGGAAGGGTACATCACGCAGTCCGAGCTCGAGGCCGACCAGCTCGACCGGATGCGCAAGGTGCTCGATGAAGACGTCGCCGCTGGCGAGCTCGAGCTGCTGGCCGAGTTCACCTACAAGCGCACGATCGAAGAGCTGATGAGCGCCGTCAACCAGAAGCGCTTCGAGCTCGAGCGGGCCAAGAACGAGGCCGAGGCGAATGTCGTCGACGCGCAAGCCTACATGACCTCGCGCAAGGAGCGCCTCATCCGCGACGAGCAGCAGCTCCGCGACATCCGCGAGCAGCTCGCCGCCTGCGTCGTCCGCGCGCCCCGTGCGGGGATGGTCGTCTACGGCACGACGGGTCAGGACATGCGCGATGGCCAGGAGCCGCTCGACGAAGGCGTCGAAGTCCGCGAGCGTCAGGATCTCTTCCGGCTCCCCACCACCGGCAATCTCGTCGCCGACATCAAGATCCATGAGTCGATGCTCGAGCACGTCGATCTCGGCCTACCGGTCCGCATCACGACCAATGCGCTGCCCGATCGCGTCTTCGAGGGGCGCGTGCAGAAGATCGCGGTGCTGCCCGACGCCCAGAGCCGTTGGCTCAATCCCGACTTGAAGGTGTACAACACGATCGTCGAAGTGGTCGGTAACTCGGGCAAGCTGCGCACCGGCATGAGCTGCAAGGCCGAGATCGTGATCGACCAGCTCGAGGACACCCTCTACGTCCCGATCCAATGCGTCGTCCGCGTCGCCGGTCAGCCGGTCGTGTATGTCCCCACCGAGACCGGACTACGCGCCCAGCCCGTCGAGGTCGGCCTCGACGACAAACGGATGATCCAGATCCTCTCCGGCCTCGAGGAGGGAGAGCTCGTCTCGCTCTCGCCGCCTCTCGAGGAGGTCCAGGAGGAGGAGGAAGACGAGGAGGCTGAAGAGGGCTCTGGGGCGGACACGCCACAGGACGAGTCGCCCGTCTCCGTCCCGGCCGATCCCCCCGAGTCGAGCTGACTGCTCCGATGAGTACTGCTCTGGGGCGAGGCGCGCACCGCCTCTTCCGGCATGTTCAGCTCGGCGTCAAAGGCGTTCTCCAGCACAAGCTCCGCTCGATGCTCACGATCCTGGGCGTCGTCTTCGGCGTCGGCAGCGTCGTGGCGATGCTGTCGGTCGGCGAAGGGGCGAGCCAGCAGGCACAGTCCCAGTTCCAGAAGCTGGGCGCCGAGAACATCATCCTCGAGTCGGTCAAGCCACAGGACGAGGAAGGCAGCTCGCGCCAGCAGCGCTCCCGCACCCTCGTCTACGGCTTGCTCTACGACGACCTCGAGCGTGTACGGACGTATCCCGCAGTGCGCCGGGTCGCTCCCGCCAAGGTGGAGCGCACCGAGGGTCGCCTCGGCCGACGCGCCTCGGAGGTGCGGCTGGTCGGTACGACGCCCGAATGGTTCGACCTCGTGCCACGTCGCCTCGTCGCCGGCCGCGTGCTCGAGCGCCAAGACATCGACGACCACAAAGAGGTCTGCGTCCTTGCCGAGGACATCGCCCGCGATCTCCTCGCCGCTGAGACGGCACTGGGACAGACGGTCACCTTGAGCGGGGACAGCTACGTCGTCGTCGGCATCGTCGAGACAGAGACCGGCGGCGCCGGTGTCCAGATGCCCGATCGTCCCTTCGACGCCTACATCCCGCTCAACGTGATGCGCGAGCGCAACGGCGACACCATCACCCAGCGCTCGGCCGGTAGCCGCACGCGCGAGACGGTCGAGCTTCATCAGATCATTCTGCAAGTCGGGCCGACCGGCCAGGGTGACCACCGCGTCAGCTCGCTCGACAACGTCCCCCCCACCGCCGAGGCGATCCGAAGCGGACTGGCCCGCTTTCACAAGCAAGTCGACACCGTCGTCTCGGTCCCGCTGGCCTTGCTGCGACAGGCCAAGGAGACCCAGCGGATCTTCAACGTCGTGCTCGGCTCGATCGCCGGCATCAGCTTGCTGGTCGGTGGGATCGGCATCATGAACATCATGCTCGCCTCGGTGACCGAGCGGACCCGAGAGATCGGAATCCGGCGCGCCGTCGGGGCGAAGCGCCGCCAGATCATCTTGCAGTTCCTCATCGAAGCGACGACGCTCTCCTTCGTCGGTGGCCTGCTCGGCATCGGCATGGGCATCTTGATCCCGAGGCTCATCGAGCACTTCACCGACATGCCCGCCGTCGTGCAGGCGTGGTCGGTCTTTCTCTCGCTCGGCATCAGCGCCTCGGTCGGCGTGATCTTCGGACTCTACCCGGCCTACCGCGCCGCGAACCTGGATCCGATCGAAGCTCTGCGACACACGTGATCCGAAATCAGTCACTTCGTCGTTCGGACCGTCGGCTTCAGCCGGTCTCCGTGTCCTCCTTCCCAACGTTTTGGAGAGGACCCAGACCTCAGATCCGAATCTCCGTGGCACGATGCCGCCGGTTGCGATCGGACCGCCAGCTTCAAAGTTGAGAGTTGGAAGTCGAGCCGTTGGACGTTGGGTGCCGAGCAAGGGGCCGCTCGGAGTGCGCTGTCGTCGCAACGGCGGCCCCGGCCCAAGCTCGCTCATGCCAGCTCCCACTGACAGACTCGATGTTTGGCTCGCTCGGCTTGGGCACTCCATCGCCTTTGGGCTCGTTTTCACCCCCTGTCTGCTCCGCCGGTCCGCCGGCGGGGGCGCGCCTAACTTCAAACCCGAGGCCCGCGGGACCAAGAGCCGCTGGATACTTCAGAGTTGAGCGTTGAACCCGTCAAACACGCCGTCATGCCTGGCTGCCCTCCTGACACGTGCGAATCGGCCCGACTGTCGGAGTGCGCGAAGCCGGGCTAGAATGGCGAAATCTGGCCCTCGATCCCCTCTTGGAGTCCTTCATGCCCGCTCGCCCGCCCGTTTGGTTCCTCACACTCACAGTCACTACGGGCTTGTTCGGAGTGGTACTGCTCTGGGGGTGCGGCAAGTCGGAAGAGCCACCGATCGTGCACGATCAGCCGGTCGATCCGGTCGAGACCTTCGAGGCGCGCCTCGAGGTGCAGCGGCCGAGCGAGGAGAACCGCGGTCCGAGATGGTCTCCCAAAGGCGTCAAGCTCAGCTTGGAAGAAGACGGATCAGGCTGGACGACCTCCCTTCGACTCGGGCCCGAGGGTGCGCCGGCCATCCCGCTCCGTTTGGCGAAGTCCGAGAGCGCGGAGCACATCGATCGCTTGCGCGTCGATCTCGAGGGCGACGGCTTCGACGATGGCGACCCGACCTACTCCGCGACGCCGAGCGAGCGAAACGACAAAATCTGGTCGAGCTTCTCCGGCATCGAGATCCCGATTCCTCTCGACTCGAGCGACGGGGGCGAGAAGCTCCTCGAGCTGAGCGCGTGGTACGTCGAGGATCCTGGCGAACCCGAGGCCGACCAGGTGCTCCGCTACAGCTTTCGGAGCTGGATGGAGGGCGCCGCGACCTTCGAAGAAACCGAGATCCACATCGTGATCATCGAGTCCGAGATGGACGGGGTTATCGACGCGCGCGACTCGTGGGCCCTCGCGCTGGCCGATGATCGGAGCTCTCTCTACGAGCTGAAGAGCGCTCGCCCGATGAGCGAGCACAACTGGGCCGGCGACTCGGCCTTCATCATCGAGTCGATGACGCCTTCCGGACGCTCGCTCATCCTGCGTCCCTTCGAGCCGAGCATGACTCGCGAGGCCGAGGAGAAACAGCGTGACACACTCGCTCCGGACAGGGCCGCCGCGCGATCGGGAGGGCGAGTTCGATTCCTGAAGGACTTCGAGAAGGCGATGCGCCTGGCGAAGGAGCAGAAGAAGACCCTGTTCATCGACTTCGAGACGACCTGGTGCCTGCCTTGCAAGACGATGGATCAGCTCGTCTACACCGCCGATTCCGTCGTGGCTGCTTCCCGGGGTCTCGTCGCGGTGAAGGTCGATGGCGACGAGCGGCCCGACCTCGTCGACCGCTTCGGAGTGGGCGGCTATCCGACTCTCGTCTTCGTCGCGCCGGACGGGAAGGTCCTCGAGACGGTGGGCAGCTACCAATCCGTCGTTGGCGTCACTGCGCTGATGCAGAAGCTGCAGTAGGATCGCCGTCCACGAACTTGCCTATCGCAGCCAAGCCAGAGAACGCGCGGCAGCGTCGTCGGCGAAAGGTCGTCCGAACACGCGTCGCATCAGATCGAGCACACTCGGGTCGAGCTCCCGTGCCGCTCGCCGCCGCCGATTGCAGGGAAACTCGAAGGCGTCGCCGGCGATCGTCAAGCGCCTCGGTGTCTCGGTGGTCAACGTCAACGGCCAGAGCGCGCAGGTCCGCGGCTTCGCGCGGAACGGGTCCTGTCCGGCATCGAGCGCGGCCGAGTGAATCGCGCAGAGGGTGTGTCCCTGCGGGCTGTCGTACAAGAACGGGCAGCGCCGCTCCTCGCCTTTGTCGATCACGAAGCCGCCCCTGCGGCTCGGCCGAAAGAGCTCTTCCCGGCCGGCCAAGTCCGGACGGTACCGCTCGGCGAGCGGCACGAGCCTTCGGAGACGATCGAGCTCGGGCTCCTCGATCGCGACCTCGTAGCGAGAGCAGCAGCAGTCCGATTTGCTGCATTCGCCAGGGTCGGCTTCGTGCCGCAGCTCCGAGAGAGCCGGGACGTCGATCACGATCGCTTTGATCCTGGGTAGCTTCTTCATGATTGGTCGTGAGCTCCTTCGGGGCGGCCCTCATCACAAATGCCCAGCGCTCCAAGAGAGCGGGTCACTTTCCTCGCACCTCTTGCCGAGTCGGCGCGTAGCAATCGAGAGCCCTCAAAGAACTCCAGGAGAACACCCATGCGACTCGCTCGCCCGATGATCCTCGCGTGCTGGCTGCTCGTCACTGCTCCGCTGCTCGCCGGCCAACCGGCCGAGGACTTCGAGGGAAGGATTGCGGCGCTCGAGGACCGGCGAGAGTCCCTCGACCGGCGGCTGGTGTCGATCGACGTGAGCACGGGCGAGCGAGAGACGCTCTTGGACGACGTCCTCTACAGCTTCGATTCGTTCGACGATCAGCATCTCACGCGCAGCCCGAGTGGCAAGCGCTTGGCATTGAACGCGACCGTCGGAGAGCGGTCCAGTCCGAACCAGCCGCTCGGGTTGTACGTCGTCGACGTCTCGAGCCGCGAAGCGAAGAGGGTCTGGCGCGAGAACCATGTGCAGTGCTTCGCCTTCTCGCCGGACGAGCGGCAGATCACGTTCACCTCGACTTGGGAGCTGTGGGTCCACGATCTGGACGCGGGCGAGTCTCGCCTGCTGGTCACGGATGAAGCGGATCGGCGAGGGTGGGGCCGCGGGCTGGCCTGGTCGAGCGACGGGCGCCACATCTACGCGACTCGAAGTGGTCAAGGAGGAGGGCACGTCGTGGTCGATGCTCGAGACGGAAGCCTCGAGCCGCTGCCGGCACCGAGCGCTCATCGCATCGCGGCTTGGCTCCCCGGAGACGTGATCTACTTCATGAGGAAGCTCGATGGCGAGTACTACGGACCTCAGAGCCTGATCCGCTGGAAGCCCGGAGGCAGCCCGAAGATCCTCGCCGAAGATCTGAGCCGCGACCTCGGCGTCGCGGTCGACGTCCAGGGATCGAAGATCGCCTACACGCAGAGGGCCACGGGTCAGATCGTGGTGAAGCACATCGGCGGCTCGGCGAGCAAGCTCGGCAAGGGACTCTGGCCGAGCTTCTCCCCCGGGGGCGATGCCTTGGTGTTCGAGAGCGCGCGCAGGATCTCGATCCACGACCTCGAGAGCGGCGAGTCCAAGGACCTGGGCGAGGGCATTCGTCCCGTTTGGATCCGTTGAGGCTCTTGGGGCTCGACGCGAGCTCCAGGGCTGGACAAGAGGAAACTCTGGAATAGACTCGAAGGAGTCAGGACGAAGCCAGTGCCAGGGCTCCGTACCTTGCCGGGAGCTCCCCATGATGATATCGGTCCTCGCTCAGACCTCGCTCCTCCTCGCACTCTTCGCCGGCTCGCCTCAGATTCCTCGATCGATCGGTTCCGAAGGAGAGCACGTTCCCGGCGAAGTCATCGTCGGCTTGCAGCCAGGTCTCTCACTCGAGGCCGCAGCGCACCTGGCCGCACAATGCGGTCTGGAGGTCGTCGAGCACCTCGAGCGTTCTCGGCTCGTGCTGCTGCGCGATCCGGGCGGGCGCTCCGCCCAGGCCCTGTCGGACGAGCTGAGTCGCGATCCTCACGTGCGCTTCGCGCACCCGAACTGGATCGGATCGGGGGGCTTCGTCCCGAACGACACCCACTACGATCGCCAGTGGCATCATTCGAACACCGGCCAATCGGGCGGACGGATCGGCGCCGACATCGAGACGCCGGCCGCCTGGAACCATACCCGAGGCTCGGCGTCGATCGTGGTCGCCGTGCTCGACACGGGTATCGACCGGGACCATCCCGACTTCCTCGGGCGGTCCCTGCCGGGCCACGACTTCGTCGATGAGGACGCCAACCCTGAAGCCGATCATCCACACGGCATCCAGGTCACCGGTCTGATCGCCGCGACGGCCGACAATCAGCACGGAGTCGCCGGCGTCGACCACTTCTGCACGATACTGCCGGTCAAAGTGCTCGACCGGTTCAATCGCGGGACGACCTTCGATCTCGTGCAAGGGATCGACTACGCCGCCGCCTCCGGCGCGAACGTCCTCAGCATGAGCTTGATCAACTACCCCGTGAATGAAGCTTTGAGGGAAGCGCTGGCCGCGGCCCGTCAGACTGGAGCGATCCTCATCGCCTGCGCGGGCAACGGCGGTCTCGGTGACGCGGACCGCTCCTGGCCCGGCGCGTCTCCTGACACGATCTCGATCGGTGCCACGGACGACCGAGATCGCCGCGCGTCGTTCTCGGGGACTGGCAACCGGCTCGATCTGGTCGCTCCGGGCGAAGCGGTCATCACCTCGAGCTGGGTGCAGGCGGATACCGCCGAGGCCTTCACCGGCTGCTCGGCGGCCACACCGATCGTGGCCGGGCTCACGTCTCTCTGCCTGTCTCTCGATCCTTCGCTCTCGCAGGAGCAGATCTTCGAGCTGCTCGTCTGCGGCGCGGAGGACAGAGTCGGTGGCACGTTCGACGACACCGCCGGCTGGGACCGGTTCTACGGCTGGGGCCGCGTCAACGCCCGCCGGACGCTCCTCGCCTTGCAGCTCTTCCGTGTCGATTCGATCACTCCGGCGAGGGGAAGCTTTCGTGGCGGGGACACGATCACGCTGATCGGTGCGGGCTTCACGGCAGCGACGATCGTCGTGATCGGAGATGCCGTCGCGACTCAGGTCAATCTTCTGGGTCCGAATCAGCTCCAGGTGCGAACGCCACCTCGAGCGCTTCCGGACAGCTTCGAGACCAGCGGCCTGGGACCGGGACAGCCTCGCTCGACGCATCTCGGTGAACGGGTCGATGTGGTCATCCTCGATCACGGATGCCGCCGGACCGTCGAAGACGGCTTCCACTACCTCGCGCGATAGGCGCCCAGGAACGTCGACTTCGAAACCGGCCCGACAGCGACTGACACACGGTATCGCCAAACGCGTCTCCCGCATAGAATGCCGGGCGCCGAGCGCGCCGGGCGCTCGGCCTCCTGCCGACTGCGGATCCGAGAACCCATGCCTCCGAAAGAAGACGACCGCTCCGACCTAGTGCTTCGCGAGTACCAACCGGGCGACGAGACGAAGGTACTCGAGCTGTTCAATCGGGTGTTCGGCTCTCAAGCGCCCGACGACTTTCGGGTGCGATCGCTGGATCACTGGTACTGGAAGTTTCGAGACAACCCCGCCGGCATCATCGATCTGTTCCTCGCCTTCAACGGCATCGGCGAGTGCGTCGGGCAGTACGCGGGTGTGCCGAACCGGTTCTGGATGCAGGGCGAGCAGTTCTTCTCGAGTCAGTCGGTCGACAGCGTGACCGATCCGAGGTACCGGAAGGGTCTGCAGCGGCCAGGGCTGTTCGTGAATCTCGGATACGAGTACGCGTCGACCTTCGGCGGCCGGCACCGCGACATCATCATGTACGGCTACCCGGTGCCCCATCACTACCGCATCGGGAACAAGTACCTGAAGTACCACCTGATCCGCGGCATCAACTTCTTGGTCAAGGAGCACCTCTTGGGGTACGGCGCCGAGCCGCCCAACGAAGAGGTCACCGTCGAGATCGTCGATCGCTACGGCCCCGAAGCCGATCAGGTCTGGGAGAAAACGAAAGGCGAGCTCGCCGCCGCCCACGTGCGCGATGCGGCCTACCTCAACTGGCGCTTCGCCGATCATCCCGACATCGATTATCGGCTGCTGCTGGCGAAGGACGCGAAGACAGGAGAGCCGCGTGGCTTGGCCGCGCTCAGGGACGGTGGCTATGCGCCCGAGATCGTGTCGTTGATCGAGTGGCTCGTGCCGTTCGAGGACCACGCCACCGAGGACATGCTCCTCCACCGCGCCTACGAGATGACGCGCGACATCGGCAAGCAGCTCCTCGTCGGCTGGTTTCCCGAAGCGACCAAGCAGTTCGAGCGCTTCCAGAAGACCCACGACTTCTACGTCAACTTCACGCCCTACATCCAGGTCGTCCGCCCCTACGATCCCGGAGTCTCGATCGAATGGCTGCGCGAGAACTGGTACCAGACGATGGGCGACATGGACCTGTACTGAGGGCGGCTCCCTTGCTCGGCGCCTCTCCGCTCGAAAGCTTGCGCTGACGAGAGAGCAGCTCGTGGCTCTTCGACCGCTTTCCGTCTCGGTCGCGCGGGCTCTGGTTCGACGCGCGGGCTCTGGTTTGATTTTTCTTGAGCCACGCCCGGCTCGGAGTCAGACTCGGACGCGGCGGTACTCAAGCGCTCATTGGGCGAATGCGCGGAGGGGATCATGCGCGTCGCACTGTCGACTCATGGAGTCGTCTACAAGCCGCTCGACGTGCGAACGATCGAGCGGATCGCTGCGGCAGGCTTCGACTCGATCGAGCTGTGGGGGATGCGTCCTCACCTCGACTACGGTGAGGAGTCCGTGCTGCGCGAGATCGTGCGGGCGGTCCGGGACACGGGCCTCCGCGTCGAGTCCTGGCATGCTCCCTTCTACAGCGACTTCGAGTCGCTCTACGCCGGCAAGCGGCTCTCTCTGGTCGCCGACGCCGAGAAGGAGCGCCGCATCGCGGTCGACGAGATTCGGCGTTCGATCGACGGCCTGACGCACTTCGGCGGTGGCATCGCCGTCATCCACCCCGGCCGGACCAACGAGAGCGATTCGCCCCGCAAGCGCGAGTGGCTCCTGGACGGGCTCCGGAAGGTCGCCGCCCACGTCGTCGACTCCCCGATCCGACTCGCCATCGAGAACCTGCTCAGCGACTTCTCGACGCCCGACGTCTTGTGCGAGGTCGTCGACATCTTGGCCCGGGACAGCATCGACATCGGCATCTGCCTCGACGTCGGCCACGCGAATGTGACCGGGCACCTCGGAGACAAGATCCGGATGCTCGGTCACCGACTGATCACCACCCACCTTTCCGACAACCTCGGCGACAACGACTCCCACCTCGTGCCCGGCGAGGGGACGATCGACTGGCCGGATGTGCTGTCGGCGATCTCGTTGACCGGCTACGACGGCCGCCTGGTGCTGGAGCCGAGAGACGAGAGCCGCGGCGAGAAGCGCGTCGACGTGTTGATGGGCCGCTACGCGCGGGGAGCCGATCTGATCCGGCGCTCCCTGCCTGCCCGCGCCTCTTCTACCTGAGTTGGGGGAACTCATGAGCTACGCGATTACCGCCGTCCTGTAGATCGGTCTCGAGCCGATTCGCCTCGGCGCTCACATCGAGCGGAGATCGGAAGAGCGTCGT
>JAVJTD010000533.1:0-4616 GCA_040219065.1 Planctomycetota bacterium | reverse complement strand
CTCCTCGAGCGCGTCGACTCCCCGGAATGCGGGCCTTCGGTCGGCTCGACTCCAAAGGGGCACTCGGTTGGCACGCACCTTGATGAAGGTGCACACGGACACGTCCGAGAGACCAGCCGAGAAAGGAAGACATGTCGTTCGAGCAGATGCCTCTCCGCTTACCTGCGCTCAACGAGCCTGCGCCCGACTTCGACGCCGACACGACCTTGGGTCGCCGCCGACTCGAGGACTACGTCGGCCGTTGGCTGGTGTTGTTCTCGCATCCGGCCGACTTCACTCCGGTCTGCACGACCGAGTTCGCGGCCTTTGCCCGGCTCCACGATCGGTTCCTCGCGATCGGCTGCGATCTGCTCGGCCTCTCGATCGACAGCGTCTACGCCCACATCGCCTGGCTGCGCAGCATCCAGGAGCGGCTGGGTGTCGAGGTCGGGTTCCCGGTCATCGCCGACTCGTCCATGCGAGTCGCTCACGCCTACGGGATGATCCACCCGGGCGCGAGCGATACCTCCGCCGTTCGCGCCACTTTCGTCATCGATCCCGACGGCATCCTGCGCGCGATGGTGTACTACCCGATGACCAACGGTCGCAGCGTCCCGGAGATCCTCCGACTGGTTCAGGCGCTACGCACCTCCGCGACACACCACGTCGCCACCCCGGAAGGATGGCAGCCCGGTGACTCGGTCCTGCGACCGCCGCCGTCCACTCTCCAAGAGCTCGCAGCGCGCGAGAGCGAGCACCCGGAGTCCACCGATTGGTACCTCGCGCGCCAAGACCTCCCCGAACGAGACCAAGCGGACGAGCAAGACCCGTCCCATCGCCCCTAGAGAAGGAGCCCCGAGATGATTCTCGAGCAGTTCTACCTCGGCTGCCTCGCGCACGCTTCCTACATCGTGATCGACGAGCGATCGAAGACTGCAGCCGTCATCGATCCCCAGCGGGACATCGAGCAGTACGTCACGAAGGCCGATCAACACGGCGCCAAGATCAAGTACGTGCTGCTGACCCACTTCCACGCCGACTTCATCGCCGGGCACCTCGAGCTCCGCAACCGCCTCGGAGCGCGAATCTATCTCGGCGCGAAGGCCGAGCCCGAGTACGACTTCACGGCCCTCGCCGACGGTGACGTGCTGGAGTTCGGCGACGTGCGCCTGCAAGCGCTCGAGACGCCCGGCCACACGCCCGAGGGCATCTCGATCCTCGTCTTCGACACCGCCAAGGACGTTCGGCATCCCGCCGCGGTTTTCATCGGCGACACGCTCTTCGTCGGAGACGTCGGCCGCCCCGATCTCCTCGCTTCCATCGGCTACACCGCCGAGGAGCTCGGCGCGATGCTCTACGACTCACTTCACGACAAGCTGCTGCCGCTGCCGGACGACACGATCGTCTACCCGGCTCACGGCGCCGGATCCATGTGCGGCAAGAACCTCGGCAAGGAGACCCACTCGACGATCGGCGAGCAGCGGCGCTTCAACTACGCGCTCCAGCCGATGTCGAAGGAGGACTTCATCCGCATCGTCACCGCTGAGCAGCCCGAAGCACCTTCCTACTTCGTCTTTGATGCGATCCTCAATCGGCAGGAGCGACCCACGCTCGACGAGAGCCTCGAGAAAGCGCTGCAGCCGCTGACCGCCGAAGCCGTCACTCGCCTTCAGAATCAAGGCGCGCAGATCGTGGACGTGCGCAACGCGGCCGACTTCGCCGGCGCCCACTACCGCGGTAGCTGGAACATCGGCTTGGATGGCAAGTTCGCGACCTGGGCCGGAACGCTCCTTGACCGCGAGAAGCCGATCGTCCTGATCGCCGACCCGGGAAGCGAAGCGGAAGCCGCGATGCGCCTCGGCCGAATCGGGCTCGATCGAGTGGCTGGCTACCTCGATGGTGGCTTGACCGCGCTCGAGGCTCACCCCGAGCTGCTCTCGAAGACCGAGCGCATCACGGTCGCCGCGCTTGCGGATCGCCTCCAGGGCAGTGACGCACCGATCGTGATCGACATCCGTGGCGAGAAGGAGTGGGGCGAGGCCCATATCGAAGGGAGCCGCAACATTCCGCTACCGCACCTCGCCGAGCGGAGTCACGAGATCCCAAAGGACCATCCCTTCGTCGTGATCTGCCGCTCGGGATACCGCTCGTCCCTCGCAGCGAGCGTGCTGGAAAGCCTGGGCTTCGAGAACCTGCGAGACACGGTCGGTGGCATGGAGGCTTGGAAGGCCAGCCATCTGCCCGTCGCGAGCCCTGTCGCCTGAACCGAGATTGAAGGAGCCCGATTCGATGAACACTCGCCCAAGCACGCGTCACTTCGAGGTCCTCATCATCGGCGGCGGCGCCGGAGGCCTCTCCGTGGCGGCTCGACTCTGCAAAGCCACACCGCGCCCCGAGGTGGGCATCCTCGAGCCGTCTGCCAAGCACTACTACCAGCCGCTCTGGACGCTCGTCGGCGGCGGCGATGCGCGCAAGGAGGACACCGAGCGCTCAGAAGCCACTCTCATTCCGAGAGGAGCCACCTGGATCCAGGATGCCGCCGGCGAGCTGAAGCCGGATGAGAACGCCGTCGTGGCGAGCTCGGGTCAACGGTACACCTACGACTGGCTGGTCGTCGCCCCGGGCATTCAGCTCAATTGGGACCGCGTCAAAGGGCTCCCCGGAAACGTCGGCCGCGACTTCGTATGCAGCAACTACTCGTACGACACGGTCGACTACACCTGGAAAGCGATCCAGGAGTTCCAGGGTGGCACGGCGGTCTTCACGCACCCGAGCACGCCGATCAAGTGCGGCGGTGCTCCGCAGAAGATCATGTACCTCGCGGCCGACTATTGGCGAAAGCACCCGCGCTCCAAGCCGACGCGGATCGTCTTCTATATCGGGCCCGGCGAGATCTTCCAGGTGAAGAAGTACGCCGACTCGCTGTTGAAGGCGGTGCAACGCTACGGCATCGAGGTGCATTATCAGCACGACCTGAGAGCGATCGATGCCGCCAATCGCGTCGCGACCTTCCAAAGGCTGAGCGACGACTGTACCGTGACCACGCCCTACGACTTCCTCCACGTCACGCCGCCGATGAGTGCGCCGGACTTCATCAGCCAGAGCCCCCTCGCCGATGAAGCCGGCTGGGCGGCTGCCGACAAGCACACGCTGCGCAGCCCGAAGTTCCCCAACGTCTTCGCGCTCGGTGACGCGTCGTCGCTCCCGACGTCCAAGACCGGCGCCGCGATTCGCAAGCAAGCACCCGTTTGCGCGAAGAATCTCCTGGCGGCGATCCGCGGTGAGGAGCTCCCGGCGAGCTACGATGGCTACACCTCGTGTCCGCTGGTGACCGGCTACGGTAAGCTGGTGCTCGCCGAGTTCGGCTACGACAAGCAGCCCGACGAGACCTTCCCCTTCGATCAGGGCAAGGAGCGGCGGAGCATGTACTGGCTCAAGAAGCACCTGCTCCCGCGACTGTACTGGGACGGCATGCTCAAGGGTCGCGCCTGATCCGATTCCCGTCCGTCACCTCTCTCGGCACCGCGTCGCTCGCGCGTCGCGGTGTCGCCCTTTATCGACGTCACCTGATGGAGTGCCTCCCATGATCTGGGCCTTGCTCGGCGCCCTCGCCATCGGCCTCAGCCTCGGCTTGATGGGCTCGGGTGGTTCGATCTTGACCGTCCCGGTGCTCACGCTCGTCCTCGGGCAAGACGAGAAGGTCGCCATCGCGGGCTCCTTGGCCATCGTCGGCGGCATCTCCCTGTTCGCGGGTCTGCCGTATGCCAGACGGCGTCTCGTCGACTACCGCAGCCTGATCTTCTTCGGCCTGCCCGGCATGGGCGGCAGCTACCTCGGCGCGACGCTCGCCAAGTTCGTCTCCGGTCCCGTCCAGCTCGCCGTGTTCGCGGCGCTGATGCTCGTGGCGGGCGTGATGATGATCCGTCCACCGAAGCTGTCCGAGGAAGCCGTGAAGCCGAGGGCCGTCTGGAAGATCATGATCGACGGCGTCGTCGTCGGCGCCATCACCGGCTTCGTCGGCGTCGGCGGCGGCTTCATGATCGTGCCCGCCTTGGTGCTGCTCGGGGGCCTCCCCATGAGCCGGGCCGTCGGCACGAGCCTCTTCATCATCGCTCTCAAATCGGCGAGCGGCTTCGTGAAGTACCTCGACGTCCTGGACGAGCTGGGCCTCGCCCTCGACTGGCACATCATCGGCATGTTCACCGCCGTCGGGATCGTCGGCAGCTTCGCCGGCAGCGCCTTCAGCAAGAAGGTCCCGCAGGCCGCGCTGAGGCGTGTCTTCGCAGTCTTCCTCTTCGTCATCGGCACCTTCATCGTCGTCCGAAGCTGGGGCGAGATCACCGGCACCGAGACCGCTCACGCCGCGCAACCGGCTGCTCTGTCAGAGACCTTGGCCCGCAAGCAGTGACGGGAGACGAGAGCGCGATCGAACACGATGGTGCTCGATGATCGCGCTGAGAAATGCCGAGCCTCGAAGCATTCGCTGCACCGGCTTCGTAGCGTCGTCCTCCTGACTTGAAACTAGTCGCGTCGTCGTTCGGACCGCCGGCTTCAGCCGGTCTCCGTGTCCTCCATCCAAGCGCCTTGGAGAGGCCTCAGACCTGAGATCCGAAACTCCGTGGCTCGATGCTGACGGG
>JAVJTD010000531.1:0-2675 GCA_040219065.1 Planctomycetota bacterium | reverse complement strand
CGGGCTCCGATCGTTTCACCACCTGTCTGCTCCGGGCGCCGCGCCCGGGGGGCTCCGCTTATCTGTCGGGCCTCTTGAATGAGGGACGCGGGGGGTGCCGGGTCAACGCTCCCGCACCCACACCTTCATTCTGGCAGTCCCATCACGACGGCCCCGACGATCGGGACTCGGGCGGGCGATGATCGATCATCGTTGACTCTTCGGGACGTGCTCGAGGATGCGGCGGACTTTCTTGCGGATTGCGGACAGGAAGTCTCTCGGGACTTTGCCGCGGCAGTACACCTCGAGGAACTTGGCCGCGACCCGGCGCGGAGGTCGGCCTCGGCGGCCGCCAAGAGGTGAGCCGTCGGGCCAGGAGGACGCGAGCGCGGCGAGGTCCTTGACGAACCAGCGCCGACGGACGCGCTCGCCGCGCTGGATGCGAGTCGCGTCGATCAAATGATAACGAACCGGACCTTCGACGGGATCGGTCGCGAAGACGTGGCAGAGGTAGAGGTCCTTGTGGTAATAGCCGAGCTCGTGGAAGCGGCGGATGAAGCGGGCGAGCCGATCGACCTCTCGCATCAGGGCCGCCGCGTCTCCCGGCCACCCCTCACGCAGTCGATCGTCCAAAGGGCTTCCGGGCACCTGCTGCGTCACGACGAGACCGAGGCGGCCCTCCGATCCTCGTCCGATGAGCCGCGCGGCGGGCAGTCCCTCCCACTCCAGGGCGAGCAAGCGGTCGCACTCGCGCTCCGCGCGGCGAACACCTTCGAGCTCCCGGCCGCGATGGACCTTGACGTACCAAGTCCCGCCGTCCGGTGCCGGGCTCCAGATGCCGTTCATACGATCCGCCCAGCGCCTCTGGATCGTCACGCCCGGAACGCCCTCGGGCTTGTGCAGCGTCAGCGGAATCGTCTCACTCGAGGTCCCGCGCCGCCACCAGATGCCTTCCCTCGCTCCCGGCACCCACTCACCTCTCAATGACCTCGCGAACTTCTTGCGGTCCCGGACTCGCTCGAGGCGAAGGCGAACCGCCCGCAGCAAGGCCGGCCGCTCGGAGCGACCGCCGAACACCTTCTCGTACTCGCGCAGGAACACCCACCGGAGGCGCCGGTCCAACTCGAGCATCGGCAACGATGCGACCAGGCAGGTGAGGTCTCGAGCACGGCGCCGGCGGCTCGCCGGTCCGCGCGATGCCCGGAGCAGGTCGAGATGTCGAAACCGGCTCGGAGCGGGCTCGTCTTCTGGCACGAGCACGTGCCAGCTCGAGAGATCCGGATGCCGCAGACCGGCGCCGTGCATCCGCGCGATCTCGGCGCCCAATGCGCGAGCCACCGCGCGCAGGCTCCGGTTCGACGCTTCGACGTGCGTCTCCAGCCAAGCATCGAGTCCGATCCAACCCGGCTCGCCGACGGTGATCAGGAAAGAGCCCAGTCCTGGCTCCGACTCCCCCCAGCTCGCGACGGTGACGGTGTCGAGGCCCGAGGCGACGAACCACTCGAGACGCTCGATCTCGATCGCCGCATCCGAGCGTGCCGGGCGTCCCCGTCGCCAGTCCGGCCAGCGATCCTTGAGGTGCCGCCGGTGGTAACGCTTCAGGTAGAGCTTCCGCTCCCCCGGCCCATCGATCCGCCAAACGTCCCGGTGCCGGTGCCGCTCGATGGCGGTGCCGTTCGGCTCTCCCTCGAAGACGTCCTCGAAGCTCGCCAGACCGATGCTCTCGAGCCAGGCTCGAAGCTCCTCGTCGAGTATCCGCGCCGTACCCTTCAAAGCATCATTTCCGGCTCTCGAGCATCGGCGCGATCGAGAGCCCGATCACGGCCAGGAGGATCAAGTACGCGACGACCTGGATGAATCGGTCGATCGGTGCCCTGCGAGAACGGGGCTCTGTCCGACGACGCACGGAGAACAGAACGATCGCTGCCAGGGCCAACGACCCGATCATCCACGGAGACCAGACGACCACGACGAGGCCTTTCGACCGCGCGGCGAGGGCCGGAGCCACGAGCACGCTCGTCACGAGCAATGCTGACGAGAGGCCGACCAGCCCCGCCTCGATCCATCGGGAGGCTAGCCTCAACGGAACTTCCGTCTCCGGATCCTTTGAAGCACGTCGGAGGTCGAGTGGTCCTTGGGATCGCCGACGATCAGGACCTCGCCGCCGAACGAGAGCACCGTCTCCAGCTCGGGCACCGTCTTCGGCGTGTAGTCGGTTCCCTTGGCGTGGAAGTCGGGCTTGAGCTTGAGCAGGATCTCGTCGGCCGTGTCCTCGGTGAAGATCGTCACGTAGTCGACGCATTCGAGCGCGGCGAGGACCTCCGCCCGCTCGTCCTCGACGTTGATCGGGTGCCCCTTGCCTTTGAGCTTCTTGACCGACGCGTCCGCATTGACGGCGACGACGAGGTAGTCGCCTCGGGACTTGGCGTCCTGCAGATAACGAATGTGCCCGACATGCAGGATGTCGAAGCACCCGTTCGCGAAGACGACCTTCTTTCCCTGCGAGCGCAACGCCAACAAGATGTCTGCCAACGTGCCATGGTCCGCGACGACCTTGCCCGCGATCTTACTACTCGTCATCGATTGGCCCCCAACCTGCGCCGATAGGGTCTGTGGGCACTCGGCCCCCGGCGGAATTGTACGGGATCTTCCGATCGAGGGTAGCCTGCATTTGGGGTGCCTGGGTGCTCGGGTGC
>JAVJTD010000526.1:0-1571 GCA_040219065.1 Planctomycetota bacterium | reverse complement strand
CGCCCGCTCGCGCGGTGGATGGCCTGGGCGATCAGCTCCTTGCCCGTGCCGGTCTCGCCCGTGACGAGGATCGTCGAGTCCTGGCCGGCCATGCGCCGCGCCAAGTCGAGTAGCTCTTGGAATGGCTGCGAGCTGCCGAGGAGCTGGCGCCCCTCACCGAGCTCGTGCCGCAAACGGGCATTCTCCCCGGTCAGCCGCTCGACGAGCTCGGCATTGCGGATCGCCAAGGCCGCCGGAGCCGCGATCGCCAGAACCAGCTCCAGGTCGTCGCGCGTGAAGGCGGCCTCCTTCTCGGCGTCGGCGTAGAGGACCCCGATGACCGTGCCCTCGATGATCAAAGGTGCCACGAGCGCCGACTCGGTCCGATCGCGAATCAAGCTCTCATGCCTGCCGAGCACCGCATTCTCCCCGACACTTCGAATGAGGAGCCCTTCTCCAGTCTCGATCACGCGCCGAGCGATCGTCTGGCTCACCTCGAACTTCTTCGATCGCGCGCCATCTCGTCGCCAGTAGGTGCCCCCCGTGAGCGCCCCAGTGACGTGCCGGAGCGCCGCGGCGCGACGAATCGGCAGGCTCTCTCCGAGACGACCGAGCAGCGCCTCGAGGAGGTCGGACGCGCGCTCACGACCCAGCAGGTTCGCGACGTCGTGCAGCAAGCGGAGCCTCTCGTTCAGGCGAGAGGACTCGTTGCTCGCCGCGGGATCGAACTCTCTCACCAGGATGGAGCTCTCGACCTCGACGGTGTCGGGCAGAACGACGGTGCTGTCGTCCCGGCCACCGAGGAATCGCAGGCGGGTCGATCCGATCGCGATCTCGTCGCCGTGACGCAATGCGACGCGCTCGACGCGAGCTCCGTTGACCCAGGTCCCGTTCGCCGACTTCAGGTCCGTCAGCTCGACATGGCCGTCGACGGGCTCTAGCCGGGCGTGCCGGCGAGAAGCGGCCTCATCGAAGACGACCGCGTCACACTCCTCGCTGCGACCGAGCAGGATCGGTCCTGCCAGCTCGAGTCGCTCGGGCTCGACGCGGCCCTCGAGGAGCGTGAGACCGGGGCCTTGGGGTTGGGATTCCGATGACAACTGAGGTCGCTCCGTCCGAATCGTGGATCTCGCCGAAGCTCGCTAAGGTTCTCGGCGTCCGTCACCGGATAAGAGACGACAGAGACGGACCCGACGCCTGACGAGACTCTTTGAAGAAACCACGATGTCGACCCAATCTCCACGCCCTGACCGGGAATCCGGAACGCTCGCCCCTGCCGAGAAGCGCACTCGCGATCGAATCCGCGCGACCGGTCGGGTTCGCGTTCGTCTCGTCGAGTGCGAGCTCGAGGGTCCCTCCGTCGACATCTCCCGGCAAGGTCTCGCCTTCCTCACCGGCGACTCACCGTCTTTGCTCCTGACCGTCGACGTGCGCGGCGAGCGGCGACACGTGCGCGGAAAGCTAGTGCGATTGGAGTCCGCTGGCGAGCAGCTCGTCGAATGGGGCGTCCGACTGGACGAGCCACTGCCCGGCTTCGAGTAACCGATCTGAAACGTGCTCAGCGGGAATCCCTGTATCCCCCGACTTCAGTC
>JAVJTD010000525.1:0-2810 GCA_040219065.1 Planctomycetota bacterium | reverse complement strand
TTTACTCTACAAGGTCGACCCGGAGCCCCATCTCGAGAAGGTGCGGGCGGCGTGTCACCAAGTCGCACGCCCGGTGCTCTTCGCCGTCGGCATCATCATGATCGTCTACCTTCCGATCCTCGCCTTGCGCGGCATCGAGGGGAAGATGTTCCGACCGATGGCCTTGACCGTCGTCTTCGCGATGGCCGGCTCCTTGGCTTGCGCGCTGACGCTCATGCCGGTCCTCGCCTCTCTGTTCTTGAAGAAGCCCCTCTCGAAGGAGCCGTTCCTCTTTCGCTGGCTGAAGCGCTTGTATCGCCCGTGCCTGACTCGGGTGATGGCCCGGCCGAGGGTGACGGCCGGCGCAGCGCTCATCATCTTTCTCGCGAGCTGCTTCGCGATCCCCTTCCTCGGAGCGGAGTTCGTCCCCAAGCTCGATGAGGGTGCGATCGCGATGCAGATCTGGCGACTGCCGAGCGTCTCCCTCGAGACATCGAACGCGATCAGCACGAAGGCCGAGCGCATCGTGATGTCGTTTCCCGAGGTCGAGACGGTCATCTCGCGAACGGGCCGCGCCGAGATCGCCACCGACCCGATGGGCGTCGAGATTTCCGACACCTACCTCATGCTCACACCGCCCGATACCTGGCGGTTCGACTCGAAGGAAGAGCTCTTGCACGCGCTCGACGACGCGCTGAAGAGCGCTCTCCCTGGCGTGATGTTCAGCTACTCGCAGCCGATCGAGCTGCGCGTCGACGAGCTGGTCAGCGGCGTGCGCTCCGAGGTCGGCATCAAGATCCACGCCGCGAGCGGCTCCCTCGATCGCATGCGCCGCGTGGCCGAGGAGGTCGCTGCGGTCGTGCGCGAGGTGCCGGGGCTCGAAGAGGTGAAAGTCGAGCAGACCACCGGGCTGCCCACCGTCACGATCGACATCGACCGCGAGGCCATCGCGCGACTGGGCGTCAATGCCCAGGACGTGCTCGCCGTCGTCGAGACCATCGGCGGCACCCGAGTCGGCACTATCGTCGAGGGGCAAAGGCGCTACCGCTTGCAGGTGCGCTTCGCCGAGAAGGTGCGCGCCGACCTCCAAGCGCTCAGGCACTTGCCGATCGCCTTGCCCTCGGCCGATGGCCCGGCCCCGTGGGTACCGCTGGAAGAGGTCGCCGACATCGACATTCGCGAAGGTCCGGCCCAGATCAGCCGCGAGCGCATCCAGCGGAAGATCACCGTCGAGCTCAACGTGCGAGGCCGCGACCTCGCCTCGGCTGTGGCGGAGGCGCGCGAGCGCGTCGAGGCCGAGGTCACGCTGCCGGCCGGTTGGAGCCTCGAGTGGGGTGGCCAGTTCGAGAACCTCGCCGCCGCCTCCCAGCGCTTGGCCCTGCTCGTCCCCCTCGCCCTGATCTTGATCTTCGTCTTGCTCTACACGACGTTTGGATCCACCCGTCTTTCGCTCCTGATCTTTCTGAACGTCCCCTTGGCGTTGACCGGGGGCGTCGTGGCCCTGCTCCTGCGCGGGTATCCGTTCTCCATCTCGGCAGGCATCGGCTTCATCGCCCTCTTCGGCATCGCGGTGATGAACGGCGTGGTCTTGGTCTCGACCATCGTCCAGAAGAGAAACGAAGGCGTCGCGATCGAAGAGGCCGCCGAGAGCTCGGCCCGGTCTCGCTTGCGGCCAGTCCTGATGACGGCGCTGACCGATATCATCGGGTTCCTGCCGATGGCGATCGCCACCAGCGCCGGCGCCGAGGTGCAACGCCCCTTGGCAACGGTGGTCATCGGCGGCTTGGCCACCTCGATGCTGCTCACCCTCTTCGTGCTCCCGGCGATCTACCCGAAAGTCGCCCGCGCCTTTACCCGAGCCCCGGATCCGGGCGGCTAGCACGTCGAGAGCTCGAAACAGAGCCCGCGCTATCGACACCGAAAGCGGTCTTCGATCAAGCAGCCGCTCTCCAGGCAGAGGGCACCGAGGCCGGGCAACCCGACAACCCGCTGGCGCCGGGGGATAGCGCCTGGCAGATTGTGAGCAGACTCGGCACTTGGAACCTGCCCGGAGCACACCATGAAGAAGCGGATCTTGATCGTCCTGGTCGTCATCGTCCTGGGCATCCAGCTCGTCCCGGTCGACCGGAGCAATCCGGCCGTCGCAGGAACGATCGACGCGCCACCCGAGGTGCAAGACATTCTGAAGCGCGCCTGCTTCGACTGTCACTCCAATGAAACGAAGTGGCCCTGGTACAGCTACGTGGCACCGGTCTCCTGGCTGGTCGCGGACGATGTCGAAGAGGGCCGCGAGCACCTCAACTTCTCGGAGTGGTCGAAGGCGTCGGAGAAGGATCGTCGCCACATGATCGAAGAGGTCGGCGAGGAGGTCGAGGAAGGCGAGATGCCGCTCGACAAGTATGTCTGGCTACACAGCGAGGCAGACCTGACGGACGCCGAGAAGCAGACCCTCGTGACCTGGGCGAAGCAGAACGGCGGCGAGAAAGACGAAGCCGAGGAAGAGCGCAAAGGCGAGTGAGAGCCCACTGAGCACAGCCGTGGGTCAACTGCGGCCGATGGAGTGCCCAAGCCGAGCGAGCCGGTGACCAGGTCTGTCTGCGAGGGCTTTCCCAAGCGAGCTTTGGCCGGGGGACGCCATGAACCTACTGGAGCAGCGAGCCTGTTCCGCGATCCAAGCAGGCGGGACGCCCGCGTTCCCAGTGGTTTCAAGTCAGCGGCGCCCCCGGGCGCGGCGCCCGGAGCATACAGGCGAGAAACGATCGGAGCCCGAACAGGTCCCTGTCGCGGGGTTGGGAACACGCTCGCGCACAAAGCTCTTGACCGATTCAGTG
>JAVJTD010000523.1:0-3653 GCA_040219065.1 Planctomycetota bacterium | reverse complement strand
GTCAAGATCCTCGACTTCGGGCTCGCCAAGCCGATTCGACCCGAAGCGTCGAAGAGCGGTACGACGAGCGCCCAGTCGGACAGCTTCCTCGTGACCTCCGAGGGCATGATCCTGGGCACCCCCACCTACATGAGCCCCGAGCAAGCGCGCGGCAAGCCCGTCGATCGGCGCACCGACATCTGGGCTTTTGGCTGCGTGCTGTACGAGTCCCTGACCGGGGAGCGCGCCTTTCGAGGCGATTCGATGACGGACATCCTCGCGGCCATCGTCGGGGAACAGCCCGACCAGTCCCTGCTGCCTCCGTTGCCGGCGAGCGTGCGCACGCTTCTCGTGCGCTGCCTGACGAAGGATCCGCGCGTGAGGCTGCGCGACATCGGCGAAGCACGCGTCCTCTTGCAGGCGAGTGATCTCGAAGCGAACGAGCCTCGAGTCGCAGGACCTGCGAAGGCTCGGCGGGCGCGCGCGGCTCTCCTCGTTGCCGGGGGAGTGGTTCTGGGAGCGGTGCTCGGTGGGCTCGTGATCGATCGGATGAGCGGCGAGAGCAACAGCCCCGCGGAGCTCGTGGCGAACGACACGGTGCCCCCTCGCGTCCGGCGCTTCTCGCAGCCACCGGCGCTGAACGAGAAAGGCGAACGGGTCCCCTGGGAAGGGACCCTCCTGTCCCCGGATGGAAAGTCTCTCGCCGTCTCGACCCCGAACGGCCTCGTCGTTCGCTCGCTCGATTCGCTGGAAGCCACACAGATCCCCGGCGCGGGAGTTTTCGGCGCGGGGTGGCGGGGCCAGGGCGCGGCGTGGTCGCCGGACGGTGAGTCCATCGTCTACATCGAGAAGAGCGCGATCTTCCGCGTGACGCCGGAGGGGGGAAACCCGGTTCAGCTGCTCTCCGCTGCCGAAGACAGCATGTTGATGGCGATCGCCTGGCTGGACGACGGTCGGATTCTCTTCGGCTCCCAGGGGGAGTCGGGCTTCTCCTTGCAAGCGATCCCGGAGGGGGGCGGCCCGGAGACCGAGGTGGCGGTCCTCGGCGCGAACATGACCGAGGGGCATCTCCACGGGATTTGCGCCGTCCCGGGCGGCCGCTTCATCGCCGTTCTGCACAGCTTCCTCGAGGACAAGTTCTCCGTTCTCACCGAGGGCGACTCGGGCGTGCGCGAGTTGTTCACGCTGCCGGGAGAGCACCTCCCGTCGGCGATTTGGGCGCCGGGGGATTACCTCCTGTTCAACCGCGGCGCCACGGAAGATGCCACCGAGTTGTGGGCCGTGCCGCTCTCCGAAGATCCGATGGAGGTCACGGGCGAGCCCTTCTTCGTTCAGAGAGGCGTGAGAGGGGCGAGCGTCTCCACCGACGGGACGCTGGCCTACGTCGAGAAGAGCGAGGCGGTCAAACATCAGCTCGCCTGGTGGAGTGCCGACGGCACGACGGAGCCCTTCGGACGCGAGCACGAGCGGGAAATGCGCACCCGAAGCCTCTTCCTGCAGCAGGACTGCATCCTCTATCTGGTCGGGGCCTCCATGCCGTTCGAGCTCTGGTGGTACGACCTGCGGCGCGGGGTCAGCACCCAGGTCGCGACCGGAGACCACCGCGTCTTGTCGGCCACGAGCCATCCGGACGGCAGGATCGCGTACAGCGCCATCGACGCATCCTCCGGGGGCATCTCAATGAAGTCATACCTCCTGCCGGCGAGTGGACGGGGAGAGCCCGAGGCGTGGCTGGAGGGGGCCGTCATGGACGTTTGGAAGAGCCAAGCACTCGTCGGCGTCTTCAAGAGCGAAGTCGTCGACGTCTTCGTTACCGATCTGGAGTCCCTCGAGCGGCGACAGATCCGAGCGGACCTGAAGGACAACGCCTACTCCTCCATCTCCCCGGACGGCGAGTGGGTCTTGTTCCGGATAGGGCGGGAGGTCGTCCTCAACCGCTTTCCGAGCGGAGAGGGGGAGTGGCAGGTCAGCACCGAGGGTGGAACGGACGCGGCGTTCGCTCCCGACGGCTCGGCAATCTACTTCGTCGCCGATCGAGCGTTGTATCGAGTCAGCCTCCAGACGGAACCGGAGGTCCAACTGGGTGCCCCGGAGCTCCTCGGCCGGGCGGAGAATGGGACGCACCTGACCGGCATGCGCGACAAGGGCTCCGACCGCTTCCTCGCCACGCAAGCCGTGGGATCGGCCGACGGCAATCTCGTCGTGGTGCTCGGCTGGGCATCGGAGCTCGCCGGGCGGTGAGTTCGAATACTGCTGGGCGGACCACGTGGGCCGGCCGCGAAGCGCTGAGCCCTACGGGAGCGGCCGGCATGGGCGGAGACCCACGATGCGCCGGTCTTGAAGGATCATCCGACGGTTTCATCGCACGGCGGAGTGCTGATGCCAGCGCTCTCGTGTTCTCGACTTGCGATCCACGAGTCCGAACATCAAATGATCATGAGCCCTCCGCTCTGGTCGACGAGCTCGACCGGCAACGAGCACTCCCGGGCTCTCCCTCCAGGGCACGTCATCCGAGACGACATGGACCGCCTCATCGACGAGAAGGTCGACGAGGCCGAGCACTGTGTGAGCGGCATCTCGTGCGTCGCCTCGAGGCGTTCGGCTCCGTTACCGACCCGGACCGCTCGATCCCGCAGGTAGCGACCTCGCCTTGTCGTCGAGTTTCTCCTTCTGGGAGCCGGTCAACACGCCGACGCCACGAGTACCGCGCCGCGTCGACGAGCTCCTCCTCGATCACGTCGATCGCTTCAAGGGCAAGGGGCTCGGCCGTCTCGCCATAACCGATGTCTTGGTCCTCGACGACTGGAGCCTGGTACCTCTGAGGGAGCCGCAGCGCTGGGATGTGCAGGAGGTCTTCGAAGATCGTCGCGGCCCCAGAGCACCGTCACTCGGGAGGGAGAATGGAAGGGCCCATCCCGTTCAACCTCCCTATCCCGTGAGCTGATCCATCCCGAGCCGTCTCCGGACCGATCGCTTTCGTCTGCTCGGCCCCAGCCGGGACACTCGCCCGGCTCTCGTTGGAACGACTATTCGGCTTCGCTGGAATACCCACATGCCCCTCGCCGCCGGTCAGGCCCTCTCCTTCTACGAGATCCTCGGACCCCTCGGGGCCGGAGGGATGGGCGAGGTGTACTTGGCGCGCGACACTCGCCTCGAGCGCGAAGTGGCGATCAAGGTGCTGCCCGAAGAGTTCGCGGACGACGAGGAGCGGCTGCGTCGCTTCGAGCGCGAGGCCAAGACGCTGGCGTCGCTCAACCACCCGAATGTCGCCGGGATCCACGGCATCGACCAGGTGGACGACACGTGCTTCTTGGCCATGGAGCTCGTCTCCGGCGAAGACCTCGAGGAACGGCTGAAGCGCGGAGCGCTGCCGCTCGAGGAAGCGCTCGACGTGTGCCGGCAGATCGCTGAAGGCCTCGAGGCCGCGCATGAGGCCGGTGTCATCCACCGCGACCTGAAGCCGGCAAGCGGCCGCGTCACACCGCGCAGAGCTCTCACCGACAGACCCGGTCACCGGCTCGCTCGGCTTGGGCACTCCATCGCCCTCGGGCCTGGTTTCACCACCTGTATGCTCCGGCGCCGCGCCGGGGGCTGGGCTGATCTGAAACATGCGGGAGCGCCGACCAGGAGGGCCTCGACTGACAGTGGGGTGAGAGCCGTGAGCGGAGCGATCG
>JAVJTD010000522.1:0-14764 GCA_040219065.1 Planctomycetota bacterium | reverse complement strand
GTGAAACTGGGCCTGAGGGCGAGGGCGATGGAGTGCCCAAGTCGAGCGAGCCGGTGACTAAGTCTGACTGTGAGGGCTCTGTTCGAGCGAGCTTGGGCCGGGGGACGCCGTGCGACGACAGCGCACTCTGTGCGGCCCCTTGCTCGGCACCTTCTGGCTCGATCGTCGGCAACGTCGAGGGAGCGGCTTCCGGTTCAACAGCCGCTCCCCGTTTCGGTCGCGCGGGCTCTGTTTTCGGTCGCGCGGGATCTAGTTTCAGATCAGCCAACGCCGCCTTCATGGCTGAACCGGGCACGAGCACACTGCTCGGTATGCTCGCGCGTCGCGATCCCCGCCCGATCTCGAGTCTGTAACGGGCATTCAGCGCCCGGAAATGACTTCACCATCGATCTTGCGTGACGGACGGAGCCCGACGTCATCGCTCCGTGCGCCTTGATCCTGAATCAGCCTGTAGGCGCTGCGGGCCCGAACCGCATTCCCGGCGAAGCTCCCTCCCCTGACGACTCCTCGCGGCTGAGAGACATTGTCCCGGTATCCGTCACCTGTTCGCGGAGCTTTCTCGTACACCCCGCGTAGATCGAGGCACCACTCGGCCGCGTTGCCGGCGACGTCGTACAGGCCCCACCTGTTTGGACGGTAGCTCCCGACGGGCGCATGGACGCATCGCCCATCCTCATGGTCCAGCTCGAACTTCCAGAGATTCGAGGCTCCGCCCTCTTGGGCAGTCCGATCCGCGAGATTGGCGGCACCCTTCAATGTCGATGCCTCCATCCCCGTCCAGAACGACTCGTCGCTCCCTGCACGGGCCGCATACTCCCATTGGGCCTCGGTCGGGAGAGTGAGTGCCACTCTCTTCAGAGCCTCGACGGCCTCCTTCCGGGAGACGTTCTCGACTGGGTGCCGCTCGTCGATCGTATAGTGGGGCGGATACCGCATCCGCTGACCCGCAGGATAGTAACTCGGGTTCTCACCCGTGATCCGCCGCCACTGCCCTTGAGTCATCTCGAACTTGGATAGGAAGAATGGATCGAGTGACACCTGATTCACGGGCTGCTCCGGGTCGCGGGCATCGGGATCGAAGTTCGGGCGCTTGTCGTCTATTGCCTGTGCGCCCATCCAGAAGTCGCCGCCCGGGATCAGTACGAGGATGACTCCCATCTCCTGCGTCACGACAATGCTTCCGTCCTCGTCTCGTATCGGTCGTACTCCAGACTGAAGATCCACGAACTCCCAAAGGCCCGAGTCCGGATCCTGTCCGATCGGCACCAAGCCGATCTGCGGTGTGAGCCGGAGCCCTTCGTACTGAGGACACGCCTCTCGATCCGCGATCGAAGCGATCGCCTGCTCCCAGTCCTCTTTGTGCTCCTCGATGGAGAGGGCCACGATCGAAACAGACACTTCGAGACGTCGCTCGATATCAGCGATGAGCCCGACCCTCGGATCCGGATCGGTCAACTCACTCAGGCGCTCGACCAGAGAGGTCAGAGTATCGTGCCACCATTGATCCTCGGTGCGATCGAATCTCCATCGGGGCTCTTGCCGCGGTGCACTCTCTTCCGAGGTTACCGTCACGATCTCTCGAGAACTGGCTGCCTTGCGCAGACCCAGAAGGAACTCCCGATGAGCGCCGAGGTTTGCCGAGAGCAGCCGCGCTCGGCGGAGCCAGTCTCGATAGGCGTTCGCGTTCTCAGGGTGTGCGGGCCAGAGCGACATTGCGGACTCTTCGAGGACCCGAAGCTTCTCGAGGTCCGACAGTCTGACGACTTGCTCGAACCTCGACTCTGCATTCCAGAAGGCCAGAGTAGAGATCATGGTAGCGGCCACGAGTATCATGGCGATGGCAGCCACGCTTCCGGTCAAAGTGGGATTTCGGGCGGCAAACTTCTGAACCCGGTACGCCCAGCTCGGAGGTCGGGCTCGGATCGGCTCCCGGCGCCGCCACCGCTCGAGATCCGCGGCGAGGTCGCTAGCGCTGGCGTAGCGCTGATTCGGGTCCTTTTCGAGTGCTGCGGACATGATCGTCTCCAGGTCCCGGTCGATCTTCGCACCGGACGACCTCGGCGAGCGCGGCTCCTCCTCGCAGATTCGTCGAGTGGCCAGATGAAGGGGAAGGCCGATCAGATCGAGTGGGGGACGGCCGGTCAGGAGCAGGTAGAGCAGAGCGCCGAGGGCGTAGACATCGGAGCGCCCATCCAGGCGTCGTACTTCACCACGAGCCTGCTCAGGACTCATGAAGGTCAAAGTCCCCAAGATGGCGCCGGTTCGAGTACCGATTGAAGAGAGAGGATCCGAGCCATCCGACATCACATGGGCAATACCGAAGTCGAGAACGCGAGCTCGACCGTCCGCTCCGACCAGGATGTTCGAAGGTTTGAGATCCCGGTGAACGATTCGACGCTGGTGGGCGTGATGAACCGCTTCGCAAACCTGAATGATCAGCTCGACGCGCTCATCTGGGAGCATCTCCTGTTCCCGAGCGTACTGGTCGATCGGAGCTCCCTCGATCCGTTCCAGCGCGAAGTAGGTGAGGTCACCAAAGCCGTCGACGACTGCGCTACCCGCTTCGTAGAGTCGCGCGATACCCGGGTGCTGAAGCCGCGCCAGTACCTCTGCCTCGCGTCGGAGACGCAGAGCGAGCTCGGGAAGTACCAACACGGATCGCAAGACCTTCAGGGCGACGCGACGACTCGGCCAGTCCTGTTCGGCGTCAAAGACGATGCCCATGGCACCTTCTCCAAGAACGCCCCGGACGGCAAAGCGACCGACTCGGTCGGGATGCCTCGAAGCGTCGATCCCATCGCCGAGCCACTCCGAGAGATTCAATTCGCCGAGAAATGAGGGGCGGTAGGCGTGAAGCAACGATCTCAGCTCGACCAACAGCTCCTGATCTTCCCCGCACGCTTCACGCAGGAAGGCCAATCGTTGGTCCTCGTCATGTTCGAGGGCCGTCAGGAGGATCTCCGCCGAGTCCAGAGAAGTGGGCCGCTTCATGCCTCCGCCTCCTTCTCCCGAAGCTCCCGACGAAGCCACGCCTGCGCGTACGTCCACTCGGCGACGACCGTCCTCTCCGAGACATCCAATGCGGCGGCCGCCTCGGCGATGGTCATTCCGCCAAAATGCCGAAGCTCGACGACGCGACTGGCACGTTCGCGAGCTTGCGCCAGCCTTTCCAGGGCATCATCGAGATCCAGGACGTCGAGGGAAGGCCCCCCATCCAGTGCGACCGAGGTGCTCAGCGCAATCCGCTGCCCCTGCCCTCCGCGCTTGCGAGCCAGTCGCTTTCGTGCGTGCTCGACCAAGACGCGGCGCATGGCCCGCGCGGCCAGTCGGAAGAAGTGAGTGCGCCCGTGAACGTCGATCCTCGCTCCGTCGATCAGCTTCAAGTAGGCCTCGTGTACGAGAGCCGTCGGCTGCAATGTGTGAGCTCGGCGCTCACCTCCGAGCAACCGCCCAGCCTCATCGCGAAGTTGCTCGTAGACGAGCAGCAGCAATCTCTCCTCACAGAGGGCGCCCTCTTGAGCGTCAGCCCCCGTCACCTTCAGCAGCATCTGCGTGGCAATGGTCAATGTGGACTCCTCTCCCTGAGCCTACCCGAGAACACCCTCCTCGCCGGATCCCCGAGCACCCTGACGACCCACCGACAGCCAGCCTATCGAGACTCCGTCAACTCGGCCAGTCGGCACTGGAAGGCCCCCTCCATCGCGACCATTATCGAAGGGACCCATCACCGCAATTGTCCCTGGGCTCAGCCCATGTGAAGCGGTGCGGCACCAGGAGCAGGTCAGCCCCTCATCGAATCCAGCGCGTCGTCCGACGACGAAGCGCGGAGTGCACCCCTGGAGGATTCGGTCGTCGGCGCCCTGATCCGTCACTCGAACACGATGTCGGCCACGGATCGACGAGAATCTTCACCGCTGCGCGGTAATCTCCGGTTGGGAGGTCCGCGTAATTCGAGATCGAATTGGGCTTCTCTCTCTCTCCAATTCACGGTTTCCTCCTCCGAACGCTGTGCGTCAGCCTCGAGGAGTGACTCTTCCGAGGGGAGTGGTCTCCCGCCAGAGGGCGGCAGCCGAGGAGACCGGAGCCCACTCCTCGGACCTTCGTAGGCCGCGAGGCCGAGGCCCTCCTCCCTGTGACCGCCCATTGCTCCTGAGGTCCGACTCGGATAGCGTCTCGATGCGAAGGCCTTCGGTCCCTGCCGATCAGGCTGGAGGCTTTGGCACTTTGGCGCTCTTGAAGCGGTCCTCCGGTCACGTTCGATGGAAGATGAGGCGCGCATGGCACTGGCGGTGATCATGGTCCTCTATGTGAGCATCGGCCTCCTGGCAGCGGCCGGAGCCGTGCTCATGGCCCGAAGGCTCTTCTCCCCGAAGGCGGAGCAGATCTTCTTCGCGTTGTTCCTCGGCCCGATCGCAGCGTTCTACTTGGCATTCACTGCCTACTTTGGAGTCCCGGGCGCCTGGCGGCTCGAGACCTCTGGGGTGATCGCCTTCTCTCTCCTGGGGCTGGCTGGCACCCGATGGGCTTCGATGATCTCCGTCGGATATGCGCTCCACGGGGTCTGGGACATCCTGCACGAGCTCCACGCTCACAGTGGAGTCGGTCTCTTCGGAGCAGAGCGGCCGACCGAGATCCCGTTGGCCTACGGTGCCTTCTGCCTGGCCTACGACTGGCTCGTCGCGGGCTACGCCTACCGTCGTCGGAAGGCGTGGAGCGCCTCTGGGTCGACTCGTCCGGCGGTGGGTGGAAGCGGAGTGCGCTACCCCAGTCGATCCTCCGACTGAGGGCTCATCGCTCTCGCCGGCGTGCGATCGCAAGCTGCACCGCTCGCCGCAAACTGGCGAAGTTGGTCGAGACCGACCCGGCATTGGGATGGTTCGCTCGCAAGTTGATCGCGGGACACTGCCAGGGTGACGAGAGCCTCGCCGAGTCTCCCCAAGCCCACGGCTTTCCGACGGGGTCCCTTGCGGGGTCTCCTGAAGCGGCGATACACTGACGGTCCACCGGTGGCGATCTGCGAGCCCCTCCCCCGAGAGTCTCTTGGAAACTCTGGCCGGATGCGGGGACCTCTTCCCTGCCTGGGCACCACCGCTCGACCCCTGGAGCGGTTGGAGCGGGCGACAGCTTGGCCCGTCCCATGTTCGGGCCAATGGCCGTAGCCACCTCTTGCTGGAAGGCATCACCTTGCCATCAGCGCGCCGATCGCGGGCACGGGATCCTCGCTCTCCCGTCGGCTCCTTTTCTCGACCCGTCGTTACTGACACGATCCGGGACCGAGGAGTCCTGGAGGATCACCCGGCCCAGGATCTTCGAGCACTCGCCGCCGATCGAGAGTGTCGATGAGCGCGACGGCAACGCTCATTGCGGCGCCCTTGACGGCGAGCGCACCGATCCGGGCCGAGATCTTCGGTCCCGAGAGGCTGGAGGAGCACGCCGAGAGCCTGGCGCGCGAACACGTTTCGGCGAAGTCCGTTCGAGGACGCAGTCTCTTACCCAGGGTCCGCGAGAACGCGCGTGTGCTCCAAGACGCCTACCACAGTAGCGTCCAAGCCGCCGGAGCGAAGCATGAGCTCACGCTGGCCGAGGAGTGGTTCCTCGACAACTTCCACGTCGTGGACGAGCAACTCCGAGCGATCCGTGACCATCTTCCCGAGAGCTACTATCGCCGCCTGCCAAAAGTCGCGGCGGGCCATCTGGTGGGGGCCCCCCGCGTCTATGCCTTGGCCTGGGCCTATGTGGCCCACACCGACAGCCACTTCGAGCTGGAGACGCTCGAGCGGTTCGTCCGGGCCTATCAGCGCGAGCAGCCGCTCGGCATCGGCGAGCTCTGGGCCGTGCCCATCCATCTCCGCATGGCGCTGGTGGAGAACCTGCGGAGGCTGGCGCAACTGATCGTCGATTCGCGCCAGGCGCGTGCTTTGGCCGACGATCTGGCGGATCGGCTGCTGGGCCTGAGCGAAGGACCAGCCGAGGACCTCGAAGACGTCCTCCTCTCTCTCGAGAGCTCGCCCTTGAGTCGGGCTTTCGCAGTGCGTCTGGTCCAGCGACTGCGCGACCAGGACGCCTCGATCACACCGGCCCTGGACTGGCTCCACCGAAAGCTCGCCGACCAAGGGACGTCCCCCCGTGAGCTCGTGGCGGAGGAGCACCAGGCACAGGGAGCCGCCACGGCGACCGTCCGCAACATCATCAACAGCATGCGATGGATGTCCTCGATCGACTGGCTCGAGCTGGTCGAGGACGTCAGCCTGGTGGATGAGGTCCTGCGCACCGCTTCGACGTTTTCGGCCATGGACTTCGCGACGCGGGACGAGTACCGCAAGCAGGTCGAGCTGCTATCGAGGGGATCGGCCTCGTCGGAGACCGACGTGGCGGGCGAGGCCGTGCGGCTGGCGCAGGCGGCGACCGAAGCAGGCGGAAGGCTTCCCGGGACTCCCGCGCGCGCCGAAGAGGACCCGGGGTTCTACCTCTTGTCTCGGGGCCGGCGAGAGCTCGAGCGGTGCCTGCGCTTCCGCGCGCCCTGGCGCCTCCGGCTTCTGCGGTTCTGCCACGCCCACGCCATCGTGGGATATTTGGGTGCGATCGCCTCCCTGACGGCCCTTCCGCTCGCCGGTCTCGTGCTCATCGCGAGCTCCTTGGGAGCTGGAGCGTGGAGCCTCACCGCATTGGCGCTCCTGGGCATCGTGCCGGCCTCGGAGATCGCGGTGTGCCTCGTCCAGCGACTGGTCGCAGCTCTCCTACCACCACGAAAGCTCCCGAAGCTCGAGCTGGCGCAGGGCGTGCCGGCCGAGCTCCGAACCCTGGTCGCCGTGCCCACGATGCTCACCCACCTGACCGACATCGAGGAGCAGCTCGAGCGTCTCGAGGTGCATTACCTCGCCAATTCCGAAGGACACCTCCACTTTGCTCTCCTGACCGATTGGACGGACGCCCCCAGCGAGCGAATGCCCGACGACGAAGCGTTGATCTCAGCGCTCGCCGCCGGCATCGAGCGACTCAACGCTCGCTATGAGAGCCCGCCCGAAGGGGGACCACGCTTCCTCTTCCTCCATCGCCGGCGGATCTGGAACGAGGAGGAAGAGCGTTGGATGGGCTGGGAGCGAAAGCGGGGCAAGCTCGAGGAGCTGAACCGCCTGCTGCGTGGCGCCACCGACACCTCGTTCCTCTCCCTCGACGGGCGGCCTCCCGTGGTGCCAGAGAGCATTCGCTACGTGATCACCCTGGATGCCGACACACGACTTCCCAAGGGCACGGCCTACCGCTTGGTGGGAGCGATGGCCCATCCGCTGAATCAGCCGCGCTTCGACTCCCGGCAAGGACGGGTCGTCGAAGGCTTCGCCATCATGCAACCGCGGATCACGCCGTCCCTGCCCACCGGCCCGAAGAGCACGGTCTATCAGCGCATCATCTCGGGTCCGGGCGGAGTGGATCCCTACGCGGCGGCGAGCTCCGACGCGTATCAGGACCTGTTCGGAGAGGGCTCTTACATCGGTAAGGGGATCTACGACGTCGAGGCCTTCGAGACGGCGCTCGAGGGCCGGGTCCCCGAGAACACCCTCCTCAGTCATGATCTCTTCGAAGGCCTGTTCGCACGAGCTGGGCTCTTGACCGACGTCGATCTCTTCGAAGAGATGCCGACCAGCTACGAGGTCTCGGCTCGACGCCAGCATCGTTGGGTCCGAGGCGACTGGCAGCTCCTTCCTTGGATCCTGGGCCAGGCACGCGATGCTGCCGGGCGCCCCTCCAGCACGCACATTCCCGCCCAGGGCCGCTGGAAGATGATCGACAACCTCCGTCGAAGCCTGGTCGCCCCGGCGTCGTTCTCGATGATCGCCTGGGCCTGGACCTTGGCGATCGTCCCGGCGCTCTTCTGGACCGGTCTGGTCGTCGCTTCGCTCGCCATACCCGCCTGGATCCCCGTATGGGTCGGGCTAGTCCCTCGGCGCCCGGGGATCTCCAAGCGGAGCCACCTGCGGGCTCTGGGCAGCGACGTCCTCTTGGCACTCTCGCAGACGTTCCTGGCCCTGTCCCTGCTGCCCCATCAAGCCTGGCTGATGGGAGACGCCATCGCCCGCACGCTTCGCCGGCTCTACATCACGAGACGAGGGCTCCTCGAATGGGTTCCGGCCGCCCAATCGGGTCAGAGCCTCGATCGGAGACTTCGCAGCTTCTATTGGCACCAGCGCCAGGGCATCGCCCTCGCCGTCGCCGCAGGGCTCCTCGCCATCGGTTCGGGAACCTTCCCCCTGTCGGTGCCCTTCGTCTTGCTCTGGATCCTGTCACCCGTGACCGCGAGGTGGATGAGCCAGACGCCCAAGAGGATGAGGGCTCAGGTGCTGAGCCTCGACGAGAAGCGGTCCTTGCGTCGACTGAGCCGCCGGACCTGGCGCTTCTTCGAGACGTTCGTGAACGAGGACGAAAACTTCCTGCCGCCAGACAACTTCCAGGAAGTCCCTCGGCCGGTGATCGCTCACCGCACTTCGCCGACCAACATCGGTCTCTACCTCTCGAGCTCCCTCGCAGCTCATGACTTCGGCTGGATCGGAGCCATCGACATGGCGAGCCGACTCGAGAGGACGCTCGATACGATGGACCGCCTACCGCTCCATCGGGGTCATTTCCTCAATTGGTACGACACGCGGGACCTCCGGGCGCTCGAGCCCGCCTACGTGTCGACCGTCGACAGCGGCAACCTGGCGGGGCACCTCATCGTGGTGGCCCAGGCGTGTCGGACACTCTGTCAGCTTCCCCTGCTCGGGCCCGAGACCCTCGAGGGCATCCGAGACGCGCTCGCCCAGGTCCTCGAAGCGCTGGCGGAGGCCGGTCCTCGTCGGCGGACGCAGACCGTCTCGGAGACGCATCTACGTGAAGTCGTCGACTCGATCCTGTCCGAGCTCGACGATGTCCCGACCACGCCCTTGGCCTGGGCGCGGCGTTTGGCAGACCTATTGTCCCGAGCGGAGACACTGCTCGACGTGGCCCGCACGCTCGCCAGCGGAGAGGGATCCGCACTGGTGGCTTGGTCTCGGAGCGTGCGGGACGGCGTCGCGAGCCTGGCGAGGGACGTCGAGAGCGCGCAGCTCTTCGAGGGGCTCACCGATCTCCAAAGATCGGAGACGGTCCTCGGGCGCCGTCTCTCGTCCCTCGCGGATCGTGCGATGGCGATCGTCCAGGAGATGGACTTCCGGTTTCTGTTCGACCCGACGCGAAAGCTCTTCTCGATCGGATACCGCGTGAGCGAGGGGACGCTCGACCCGAGCTGCTACGACCTTTTGGCCTCCGAGGCGAGGCTGGGGAGCTTTCTGGCGATCGCCAAGGGCGACGTCTCGCCCCGTCACTGGTTCCTGCTCGGTCGTGCTCTCACTCCGGTGGCAGGCGGTGCGGCTCTGGTCTCGTGGTCGGGCTCCATGTTCGAGTACCTGATGCCCCTCCTGATCATGCAGCAGCCCTCTCGCAGCCTGCTCGATCTCACCTGCCGCCGGGTGGTCGCACGTCAGATCCATTACGGCGCCGAGCGCAAGGTTCCCTGGGGTGTCTCCGAATCGGCGTACAACATTCGAGACGTGGAGCTCACCTATCAGTATTCGGACTTTGGCGTGCCGGGTCTGGGGCTGAGGCGCGGCCTATCCCAGGATGTCGTCGTGGCTCCGTACGCGACGGCGCTCGCCGCTATGCTGGATCCCAAGGCGGCGCTGAAGAACTTCACGAGCCTCGAGGAGGCCGGAGCGGGCGGCAGCTACGGGCTCTACGAGGCCCTCGACTACACACCGTCGAACATCCCGCAGAATGCCCGGGTGGCGGTGGTCCGGACTTACATGGCCCATCATCAGGCCATGACGCTCCTGTCGCTGGGCAACGTACTCCACGACGGTGCGATGCAGACTCGCTTCCATGCGCATCCCTTGGTCCAGGCGACGGAGCTGCTGCTCCAGGAGCGGACCCCGCGCTCGGTGGCCGTGACGAGGCCTCGTGGCGAAGAGGTGGAAGTCGCTCCACTCGTCCGCGATATCGTACTTCCGACGTTGCGCACGTTCGAATCACCGCACGACCTCACCCCCCGGACCCATCTGCTCTCCAACGGCCGTTATACGGTCATGATCACCGCGGCCGGCTCCGGATTCAGCCGCTGGCGCGACATCGCTCTCACGCGTTGGAGGGAGGACACGACCCGGGATCCTTGGGGCACGTTCCTCTATCTTCGCGATGTCGAGAGTGGTGAGGTCTGGTCCGCAGGCTTTCAACCGAGCGGCACGGAAGTCGATCACTACGAGGTGGTCTACTCCGAGGACCGCGCCAAGATCGTGCAGCGAGACCGGTCTCTGGCGATCACTCTCGAGATCGTGGTCTCCCCCGAAGACGATGCCGAGCTTCGGCAGCTCACGGTGATGAACCTCGGAAGCCGCGATTGCCAGATCGATGTCACGTCCTATGCCGAGATCGTCCTGGCTGCTCAGGCCGCCGACGAGGCGCATCCGGCTTTCTCGAACCTCTTCGTCGAGACGGAATACGTTCCGAGCCTGGGAGCGCTGTTGGCGACGCGACGGCCGCGCTCGGCGGGTGAGCCTCGCATTTGGCTCGCCCATCTCGTCACCCTCGAAGGGAAGCCAGCGGCTTCGTTGCAGTACGAGACCGACCGCGCCCATTTTCTCGGCCGCGGCCGGGGGCTCCGTTCTCCCTTGTGCCTCACGGGCGAGCCGCTCTCGGGCACGACCGGGGCGGTACTGGACCCGATCGTGAGCCTCCGGCAACGGCTGGAGGTCCCGCGGGGAGGGGCGGTCCATCTCGTCTTCACGACTCTGGTGGCCCCCTCCAGGGACGAAGCGCTCCACTTGGCGGAGAAGTACCGCCAACCAGCCACGTTCGAGCGGGAGAGCTCCCTGGCCTGGACGCAGGCCCAGGTCCAACTGCACCACTTGCGAATCAGCCAAGACGAAGCGCACCTCTTCCAGCGGCTTGCCAACCGCCTTCTCTACGCCGATCCGACGTTGCGTGCCGCTCCCTCCCTCCTGGCGATGAACCGCAGCGGCGCCCCTGGGCTCTGGCCTCACGCCATCTCCGGCGACCTCCCCATCGCTTTGGTGATCATCGAGCGGGACGAGGATCGGGATGTCGTTCGACAGATACTTCGGGCGCACGAGTACTGGTGCCGAAAAGGGATCGCTGCCGACGTGGTGATCCTCAACGCCATCGGCGCCTCGTATGCCCAATCCCTCCAGCAATCTCTCGAAGGGATGGTCCGAGCCTGTCAGGCAGCGGACGAGGAGATCAGCGGACCAGGCGGCGTTCATCTCTTGCGGGCCGACCTCGTCTCGCAGAGCGACCAGGTCCTCTTGCGAGCGGCCGCTCGAATCGTGATCCTTCCGCAACGTGGGACGCTTTCGGAACAGGCGGTCCGACTGGGGCGGCCGAGACCCGGGCCAGTTCCGTCGAGACTGCGACCGCGAGGCGAGGTCGCCAAGGTCGTGCCTCCTCCGAAGCTGGACCTCGACCTCTGGAACGGCTTGGGTGGATTCTCACGGGGAGGCCGCGAGTACGTCACGGTCCTGGGCAGAGGGCAGTGGACTCCGGTCCCTTGGATCAATGTGGTGGCGAACCCGGACTTCGGATTCCAGGTCTCGGAGGCGGGCTCGGGCTCCACCTGGTCGGTCAACAGCCGCGAGAACAAGCTCACGCCCTGGTCGAACGATCCGGTCAGCGACCCGCCCGGAGAAACGTTTTACGTGCGCGACGAAGAGAGCGGCCGAACTTGGGGACCGACCCTGCTTCCGATTCGTGAGGAGTCTTGGCCCTATGTCATCCGGCACGGCCAGGGCTACAGCCGATTCGAGCACGAGTCCCACGGCATCGCGCTCGATCTCCTGCAGCTCGTGCCGCGCCGAGACGCGATCAAGCTATCGCGCCTGACGATCGTGAATCGCTCGGACCGCCCGCGACGCCTCTCGATCACCGGCTACGTCGAGTGGGTGCTGGGCGTCTCGAGGAGCACCTCGGCGCCCCATGTCGTCACCGAGATCGACCCCGAGACACAGGCCGTGTTCGCGAGAAACGCCTGGAACGGGGAGTTCGCGGACCGGATCGCCTTCGCCGACCTGGGAGGACGTCAGACCTCCTGGACCTGTGACCGCCTGGAGCTGTTGGGACGGAATGCGAGCCTCGATCACCCGGCCGCCCAGGAGCGGAAGCGGACGCTGTCCGGGAAGACCGGGGCGGGCCTGGATCCTTGCGCCGCACTCCGAACCGTGGTGGAGCTCGAGCCGGGAGAGCGCACCGAGGTATTGTTCCTACTGGGGCAAGGCCGAGATGCTCAAGAGGCGCGCGAGCTCGTGGAGCGTTATCGAGTGCTCGGTTGCGAGGCACCGCTCCGCGAGGTCGAAGAGCACTGGGACGAGGTGCTCGGGACCGTCCAGGTCGAGACCCCCGATCCCTCGATGAACCTCCTCCTCAACCGCTGGCTCCTGTATCAGACCCTGTCCTGCCGCCTCTGGGCCCGTTCGGCGCTCTATCAATCCGGCGGCGCCTACGGTTTTCGCGATCAGCTCCAGGACGTCTTGGCACTGGCCATGGCGAGGCCCGATCTCGTGCGCGAACATCTGCTGCGAGCTGCTGCTCGCCAGTTTCGCGAAGGCGACGTCCAGCACTGGTGGCACCCGCCGACGGGCCGGGGAGTTCGCACGCGGATCTCCGACGACCGACTCTGGCTGCCCTACGCCGTGATGCATTATCTCGAAGCCACCGAGGACGAGACGGTGCTCGATGAAGAGGTACCCTGGCTCGAGGGGCCAGCGCTGGAAGAAGGTCAGCACGAATCGTACTTCGAGCCCACCGAGTCCGAAGACCGGGCGAGCTTGTACGAGCACTGCGGGCGCGCCCTGGACCGGAGCCTCGAGCTGGGCAGCCACGGCTTGCCTCTGATCGGAGGCGGCGACTGGAACGACGGCATGAACCGCGTCGGTCACGAGGGCCGAGGCGAGAGCGTCTGGCTGGGCTGGTTCCTCATCGTGAACCTGCGAGACTTCGCCTCGATCGCCGATCGCCGCGGCGACACGGCGAGGGCGGCGACCTGGCGCAGCATCGCCACCTCGCTCGTGACCGCATTGGAGGCAGAGGCGTGGGACGGCGAGTGGTACCGGCGAGCCTTCTTCGATGACGGCACACCGCTCGGATCGGCGGAGAACGAGGAGTGCCAGATCGATTCCATCGCGCAATCCTGGGCGGTCCTCTCCCGAGCAGGCGACCAGGAACGCGCTCGCCAGGCCATGCACTCTCTCGACCAGCGACTGATCCGTCACCGCGATCGGCTGATGCTGCTATTCGCTCCGCCTTTCGATCATCGGACGTCGCGGGACCCTGGATACATTCAGGGGTACGTCCCCGGCATTCGGGAGAATGGCGGGCAGTACACCCATGCCGCCGTCTGGTCGGTGATCGCCTTTGCCGAGCTCGGCGAAGGAGACAAGGCGCATGAGCTCTTCGATCTATTGAGCCCCATTCGCCACGCCGGGGCTCGAGCCGACCTGCAGCGCTACCAGGGTGAGCCCTACGCCGTCGCCGCGGACGTGTACTCTCAGCCGCCCCACCAGGGACGCGCGGGTTGGACCTGGTACACGGGTGCCGCCGGATGGCTCTATCGCGCCGGCCTCGAGTGGATCCTCGGCCTGCGCAGGCGTGGCGCCGCTCTCCAAATCGACCCCTGCATTCCCCGAAGCTGGAAGCACTTCGAGATCCACTACCGGCACGGCCATACCCTCTACCGGATCACGGTGAAGAATCCGAAGGGAGTCTGCCGCGGCGTGACGCAGATCATCCTCGATGGCAAGGCTCTCTCGCCAGGAGAGCTCATCCCCCTAGTCGACGACGGCTCCGAGCACCGAGCCGAGGTGCTCCTGGGCTAGAAGTCCTGCCCGGTACGATGGGACACACATCGCTCGGACCGCACTTCCTCTGAGGCCTCCTGGAATCGCCTCTGCTCAGCTCCTCTCGAGTTTCTTCGGTGGGATGGCAAGTCGTTCCCCTCTAAGCGGCTGAGACCGTAGCGACGCGACGCCGTGTTGGGCGCCGCTCGCTTCATTCGTCCTGATGGATCGAAGCGTTTTCTGCGGTCTCGTCTGTCGTGGAGCATGGCTCCACCGTCGTCTCCCGACTTCCCCGAGCGGGGAGCCGGACCCTACTCGAGGAGATCTCTCGTGTACGCTCTGCTGCCTTTGGTTCTCGCGCGCTTCGTGCGGCCTCCTGTCGTGAGAACCCAGCCGAGGATCGTGAATGCCGCGATCAACCCGCTCGCCGCCCTCCTGGCCGTCATGAGCCTCGTGGCTGGAACGGCGACGGCCGACGAGCTCTTCAGCATCGACCCGGCGAACGATGAGCTGGTGAGGATCGATGCGCCGACCGGCCTCGTCACGGTGGTCGGGACGATCACCCACGACATGTCGAATACGATGGACCTCACCTTTCACGAAGGCTTCGTCTACGCAGTGGTCGCCAGGACGCCGTTTCCCGCCACGGAATGGGACCTGGTCCAGATCGACCCGGTGACGGGATTGAAGATCAACGGCTCGCTCGTCACGGGAGTCGCGATGGACGTCGTCGAGTCGCTCAGTAGCCTCGGGGGCGATCTCATGATCGGCTTCGGCAACACGGGGACCTCGTTCACGAGCGATCGGATCGCCATCATCGATACTGCGGGCAACGTGGATCCTCTGAGTGTCGTGGTCCTCCCGGGCGCCGACCTCGATGGCCTCACCACGAGAGATCGGAAGAGCGTCGT
>JAVJTD010000520.1:0-15823 GCA_040219065.1 Planctomycetota bacterium | reverse complement strand
CGTGCGACGACAGCGCACTCCGAGTGGGCTCTGGGTTGGCGGCATGTTTCAGATCGGAACGGGAAGGATCGTCACAAACGAAAGGGGGAGAGCCGCGAGCGCAGCGACCGGTCCTCGCCGAGTCCGTTGAGGGTCCGTGCCGGTAGAGTCCCGGGGAGGTTCGTTCTCTCATCGCCGCCCTGAAGAACTGCGAAGCGAAGCGAGCCTTTCGACGAAGTCTCGCTTCGCTCGAAGGTTCTTTCAGTCGCGAGACGGGCTGGACCGTCGACCTGGCGATTGCCGGAAGGGACCCTCCCCGTGCAGGGCGTGGACCGGTCGCTGCGCTCGCGGCTCTCACCCTTCCGCTTGTGACGATCCTTCCCGTTCCGATCTGAAACATGCCGCCAACCCAGAGCCCACTCGGAGTGCGCTGTCGTCGCACGGCCGCCCCGGCCCAAGCTCGCTCGTGGATGCCCTCACCAAGAAGCTCGGTCTCTGACTCGCTCGACTTGGGCACTCCGATGCACCCGCATCCGTTGCACCGCGGGATGCAGGTGCGGCCAGTCGGTCATATACACGGCAACTCTGGTGCGGCAGAATGTCGCGCTTTCCCGAAGGCTCCGATACTCCACGCCATGATCCTCGAAAGCCTCCGCATCGCTCTGCGGCACTTCCGGCGCCGCCCCATGCGCTCGCTGCTCGTCTTGCAGGGCATCACCTGGGGCGTCGGGCTGGCGGTGTTCTTCCCGGCCTTGATCGACGGCAGCCGGCAGAATGCGCTCGAGAAGGCGAGCGAGCTCGGGGTCGATCGCGTGGTGATCGAGGCGGATCCCACCGGCCGCCGGATGACGCTCGAGGACTACGAGGCCGTTCGCGTGGCTCTCGGCGACGAGATCCGGGCCATTGCGGCGGCCCGCCTCGTCGGGGCGCAGATCTCGCGGGACGGCAACGCCGGTGAGACCGACCCGTTCCTGTTCGCAGAGACGACCTCCGACTTTCCCGCCTCGCGCAGCTACGCCGTCGCCAAGGGCCAGTTTCCTTCGACGCCGCCGAGTGCCTCTGGCGCGCTACCGGCCGCGATCGATCCCTCCTTGGCCGAGGAGCTGTTCGGAGACGTCTCGGCCATCGGCGAGACGCTTCGCCTGCGCCTCTGGAATCACGAGGAAGACACGGACGAGGCGACGGGACCTTGGCGGACGATCGAGATCGTCGGCGAGATGAGTCGCCGGACGAAGGAAGCCCTCGGCATCAACGACCTCGGCCTCGAGACCGACCACGAGCTCGCGGGCATGGCCAAGGACCTGCTCCGCAGCATCGGTATCATCTCGGATGACTCGGATTGGAAGCAGACCGACCGCATCCTCTACCTGCCGATGGGGGCCCTGGCCGGGGCCGATGCGCCGATCGACGAGATCGAGTTTCGCGCCGACCCGCTCGAGATCGATCGGCTGTCCGAGAAGGCGCAGCTCGTCCTGGCTGATCGCGGCGTGGTGCCCCTCGCCATCACCAACCTCTCGTTCCGCACGATCATGAGCTCGGAGATCGACCGGTACGAGATCCTCAACGTCGCGCTCTTCACGACGGTCCTGATCATGGGCGCCTTCATGATCGCGAACATTACGCTCTTCACGGTGATGGAGCGGTTTCGCGAGGTCGCCATCCGACGGGTCGAAGGAGCGACGCGGCGAGATATCGTGCTGCAGTTCCTGTTCGAAGGGCTGTTCCTGTGCCTGATCGGTGGGCTGCTCGGTGTGCCGCTGGGCCTCTTGCTCGCCAAGGGCCGCGCCTGGCTCGATCCCGGTACGTTGATGACGGTCCGCCTGCCGCTGGGCCGCGCCGCGCTGGCCGTCGGGCTCGCCACACTGTCGGGTGTCCTTGCGACGATCTTGCCGGCGCTGCGGGCGTCTCGGATCGAGCCGGTCGAGGCATTGCGTCATGAGTGAGGTCCAAGAAGCCTTCGGCTGGGAGATGCTGCGGCTGGGAGCGCGTGGCATTCGGCGACGGCCATGGCGAGCGGCTCTGACGTTCCTCACCATCATGCTGGCGATCGGCTGCGTCGTCTCGACGGTGGCGGTCATCGGCGGCGCTTCGAGCCAGATCAGCGAGGACATCCGCGGCTTCGGGGCGCACTGCGTCAACATCTACAGCCCGGATATCTTCGAGGCGATGAGCTTTGGGATCGAGCGTAAGAAGTTCGCTCCTCTGACCCAGGAGCTCGCCGGAACGCTCGAAGAGCGCATCGAGGGCGCGCACGCCGCGCCCGTCCGATTCCAGCTCGGGAGCGTCCGCGGCGCCGCTTCCACTCGTCTCGCACCCATGGTCGCGACCACTCCCGAGTTCGAAGGGACCTTCGATTCGCGGTTGATCGGAGGACGGTTCCTCGCGCCCGAAGATCTCGAAGAGCGCCGGCCCGTTTGTGCGCTCGATCGCGCCCTGGCGGTCGACCTCCTGACTGCCTCGGAGGCGAAGAGCGATACGAAGTCGGCGCGGGCGCCCGATCCAATGGGCATGATCGGCGAGCACGTGACGGTGAGGCTGGGCGGCGAGGACGTTGCGCTCGAGGTGGTCGGAATCTTCGAGGATCCGATCAGCCTGCGAGAGCAGCTCAACGCCCTCGACAACGGCAGCGCTCGCCTGCCGTTGGCTCGCCTGCTCGCCTTCAAGAACCTGTACTTGCCGATCACTTGGCTGGCCGCGGACGAGACGACGCCGCTCCAGGCGATCTACCTCGATCTCTCCGACGCGCCGGATCTGGGGGAGGCGGCGAGCCGCGTGAAGCCGGTGCTCGAGGCGCTGGGACATCCGGATGCCGGCGTCGTCCTGAGGCGCGACTGGATCGAAGGCGCCGTCTCGAGCATCCGCGAGTTCAGCACGCTGGGCAACATCACCTGGGTGGTCACCCTGCTCGTCGCGCTGGTCATGACCGCGACGATCTCCTTGGTCGCGATTCGCGAAAGGCTGCCCGAGGTCGCGCTGCGCCGCGTCGAGGGCGCCCGGCGTCGCGACATCGTGATGCAGTTCGTCAGCGAGAGCGTGCTGGTCTCGGCAGCGGCCGGTGCGGCCGGCATCGGCGTCGGGGTCCTGGCGACGCGTGTCCTGCTCGCGACCGTGCTCCCTTGGGAGCCGAAGATCACTCTGGGGAGCTTCGTGCTCTCCGCTCTCCTGTCCGTCGCCGTCGGCGTGCTCGCGACCGTCCTGCCGGCTTACCGAGCGACGAAGCTCGATCCGATCCACTACTTGAGAGACACCTGATCCGTGACTGAGCCGATCCTCGAGCTGGTCGACGTCTGCAAGACCTACCGAATGGGAGAGCAGGAGGTCCACGCCCTCGATCATGTCGATCTCTCGATCGCTCGCGGTGAGATGGTGGCGATCACCGGTCCGTCCGGCTCGGGGAAGTCGACCTTGCTCCACGTGCTGGGCTGCCTCGATCGTCCGACGAGCGGCGAGTATCGACTGGGCGGCCGTCGCTTGGATCAGCTCGAAGACCGGGAGCTCGCTCGACTGCGCAACCGCGAGATCGGCTTCGTCTTCCAGTCCTTCAACTTGCTCTCCGAGGACACAGCGCTAGAGAACGTGCTGCTGCCGCTCGTCTACGGACGCATCGGCGGCCGCCGGCAAAAGGCGAGAGAAGCGCTCGAGCGCGTCGGGTTGGGCCACCGGCTCGGGCATCGTCCGTCCCAGCTCTCCGGCGGCGAGCAGCAACGCGTCGCCATCGCCCGGGCGCTCGTCAAGAACCCCAGCCTGATCCTGGCGGACGAGCCGACGGGCAACCTCGACACGTTGTCGGGGAGCTCGATCCTCGAGATGTTCCAGGCGCTCCACCGAGAGGGCATCACCCTCGTCCTCATCACTCACGATGCCGAGGTCGCCGCCACGGCCCCGAGAGAGATCCGCCTGCGCGACGGCCAGCTCTGCGAAGACTTGGTGAGGGATCCCGTGCTGCCAGGCCAACCAGAGCCCGAGTGACCGAAGCGGCCGAAGCGATCCGGCTCGTGCCCGGGCTCTCGATCGGCCGCCTCGCGGTTTGTCTGTTCCGTGAGGAATGGCCGATGACTACTATCGGTGTCTTCGTCCCGAGGACTGGCGGCCATGGACGGGTCGCTCCCCGACTTGGAGAACGGTGCGTCGATGGCCTCTCGGCTCTTCCTCTTCTTCCTCGCGGTCTACTTGCTGACGAGCTACGGCCGGCTCGACAACAATGACCTCGAGGTCGTCTTCCAGACGACGCGAAGTATCGCCGAAGACGGCTCGTTCGCGATCGGGGACACGCCGCAAGGTCGGTACATCAAGAGCCAGAACCCGCCCTTCGACGTCATGCGAGGCAGCGACGGGCGCTACTACTCCTGGTTCGGCGTCGGTCATGCCGTCTTGGGACTTCCCGGCTACTGGCTCGGACAGACCTTCGCCGGTCTCTTTCCCGACACGTTGAGTGTCGGCGAGTGGGAGCGAATGTGGGTCTGCCTCACGAACGCCTTCCTCGGGGCCCTCGTCGTGGTGCTGCTGTATCGGACGGGCCGAAGGCTGGGCTACTCGTCAAAGATCGCGACCATCGCCGTCGTCGCCTATGGGCTGGGCACGCTCGCCTGGCAGCACGCTCGCGGCGGGTTTCCCGGCACGGCCTGCACCCTCGCCCTGGCGCTCGGTCTTCTCGGGATCACGAGCTACGCCCGCCGCGGAGAGCGCCGGCATCTGTGGGTCGCGAGCAGCGCCCTGGCGTGCGGTGTGGCGATCCGAATGCCGACGGCCGTCGGGGCCTTGATCCTTGGCATCTGGGCGCTCTTCGCGATCTTGCGCCGACGCGACTGGCTCGGGCTGGTCGCCTTCGGAATGCCGGCCGCGATCGGGGCGGGCCTCCTGATGTGGGTGAACGACTCTCGCTTCGGTGATCCGCTCGAGACGGGCTACGGTGAGGTGACCGAGGGCGGCTTCTTCCAGTTCCCGATCTGGCTGGGCCTGTTGTTCCAGATCGCCTCACCGGCGCGCAGCTTCATCCTGTATGCCTTGCCGTCGACGCTCGGGCTCTTCACCATCTGGAAGTTCGGGCGGAAGTGCCGCGCCGAGGCGATCGTCGTGTTCTCGATCTTCATCGCGTATCTGCTCTTCCATGCCTCGATCCACGGCTGGCACGGCGCGTGGACGTGGGGACCGCGCTACCTGCTTCCCGCTCTGGCTCTCCTCACGCTTCCCTTGATGGCCTTTCTGGAGTGGGCCGCACAGAAGCGCTGGCGCACGGCCATCGCGGCCGTCTTGCTCCTGGCATCGTTCGGGATTCAGGCACTGGGCGTGGCGGTGCACTACGGCACGGCGATCGAGGTCTCGCAGCACGGCGCGGCCCGCCGCTATCCGCAACGCGCCGAGCCGGAGTTGTGGCTGATGGTCTTGATGCGCGAGCCGCTCTTCTGCCCGATTCGGGTGCACGCCAAGATCCTCGCGGTCAAGCTGCGCTGGCCTAGGCCCGAGACCTACGACGCCGAAGACCTGTTCGGTGCCGCCGGTCCACCGATCCAGGCGCGCGAGCGGTCCGAGACGGGCATCCCCAATTCCGGCTTCGAGCACATCGGCACGGTAATGGTCTGGAAGACCGGCAGCTTCTGGCTCTGCAGCCTGATCGTCATCTGGATGATCGCCGTCGGCGTTCTCGGTCTCCGTCTCGTGCATTGCGTCCTGCGAGAGCCTCGGGCGGCTTCGTAGATCACCCGAAGCGATGGATCCGGAATCGCTCGTGGGGAGCGCCGCTGCCGCCTTCGACCATGTCCACCAGCGCTTCACCGATCCACGGGCCGAACTTGAAGCCGTGCCCCGAGAACCCGGCCGCGATCAGGAGCCGTTCGTGATCGGGGTGACGGTCGACGATGAAGTCGCGATCCGGCGTGTTGGTGTAGAGGCACGTCTCCACGTCGACCGCGGCCGGAAGCAAGCCGGGTAGGCGAGCCTCCACCCACGCCTCGAGACGATCGAGCACGTCGATGTCGGCCTCGAAGATGCGCCCCTCCGCCGTCGTCTTCTCACCGGCATGATGCAGGGCCACCTTGACCAGAGGGCGATCGAAGATCGGGAAGCCGTAGACGAACTCCTCTTCATGACGGATGAAGACCGGGAACCGCTCGGGCTGATAGTCCGACGGGTCGTTCGGCCGGAAGTAGGCGACGAACTCTTCGGTGACCTCCAGCGGGAGCTTCAGCCCCAGGCGCTCGAGCAGGGGGCCCGACCACCCGCCGGCGGCGACGACGAGATGACCGGCTTCGATCGTCTCGCCGTTCACGGTGACCTGGACCCTGTCGCCGTCGGCCGAGATCTCTTGCACACGGCACTGCTCACGCACCTTCGCGCCGCGATCCATCGCCGCTTCGATCAGCGTGCGGACGCAGAGCGTCGCCGGGAGGATCCCCGTCTCGGCCTGCCAGAGCGCCGACTCGTTCTCGTCGGTCCGGAACTGGGGAAAGCGCTTGGAGAGCGCATCACGATCCAGCTCCTCAAAGGTGATCTCGAACTGCTCGAGGGTGTCGCGCGTCGCTCTCCAGGACGGCACATCCGAGGAGCCGAGATCGACACCGCCGATCGTATGGACGAGATTCTTCTCGCTCGCCCGCTCGAGCTCGCCCCAGAGCTCGTAGGCGCGAGGCATGCGCTCGGTGTACAAGGGCTCGTCGTAGCTGAGACGGATGATCCGCGACTCGCCGTGAGAGCTCCCGCGGTCATGACCCAGCGTGTGCTGCTCGAGCAGGAGGACGCGGTGGCCGCGGCGAGCGAATCGCCAGGCAGCCGAGCTCCCGATCACTCCTGCGCCAATGATGATGACGTCCCAAGGCTGGCTCATCGAGTGCTCTCAGTAATGGTACTTTTCGAGGTACATGCGAGCGACGCGCGCCGACTCGTCGTCGCAGTCCGCCCCCAATCGGAGCACGCACTCGGTGCTCTCGGACAGGAGCGAGCGGACTTGTTGGAAGTCGATCTCACCGATTCCCGGCGGCTGACCGGCTCGAGTGCCACGCCAATCGTTCAGATAGACGCCTTCCAGACGACGACCGAGGGCATCGAGCCAGGCATCGCTCGCGCCTTCGCCCAACCGCGCCCGCATCTGGACGGAGGCGGTGTCGTGCCAGTAGGCGAGGTTCTTGCGATTGACCGTCTCGAAGATCGCGTCGAGGTGGTCGAGGCGCCCGAGCTGTCCGGGCCATGGCCCCGGGCACAGGCACCAGGTGATGTCGGGCTCTCGATTGCACAGCTCGAACAGCGTGCGGCAGAGGCGGTCGAGAAAGCCGACCTCGCGAGCTTTCACCCACCCGGCGAATCGCTCCGAGACCGCTCGGGCTTCATCGCCCGAGGGGGAGTCGTCGAGGGCGGCCAGGAGCCGGGCGTGCGTCGGCTCCTCATCGGGGACGATCCAACCGCCATGCAAGACGACCCGCGAGCAGCCTGCCGCTCGAGCCGCCTCGCCGCTGCGGATCGCCCGCTCGAAGCTTCGGGCCCTCGCCGTATCCGAAGCCGACCCGAGGTGCCGACCATCACCCACTTCGCCGGCCGGCTGCCCGGAGAACGGATCCTCGAAGGCGACCAATCGCATCCCGCTCCGCTGCATGGCCGGCGATAGCCCCAGTGGCCAGAACCCCAGCGAGCCCGACGCGATCTCCACTCGGTGAAACCCCGTCGGCGTCAACGCAGTCGAGAGCTCTTCCGCGCGATCGAAGCGACGAGCGAACCAAGAGGTCGACAGGGAGAGAGGCATGCGTGGGCTCACATCAGGACGGACGAAGAGGGCGTCACATCGTAGAGACCGCCCCCCCAATCCTCAAGGGGCGCACCAGAGTCCAGCGGGCCAAAACGGAAAGTTGCCGTCGCTCCAAGAGCCGCATTCTCGACAGCGCCAACCTTCGATCCAACAGGCGCCGAGCAAGGGCGAAGAATGCTCCGACCGTGCGCCAGTGCTGCTCCGTCGCGCATCCATGACGAGCGCCCTGGCCGCTTGCGCGATCGAGCCAGACGTTCCAGTAAAGGCCCTTTGCCGAGGTGTCCGCCTCGGGCGAGCTTCCTGGCCTCCAGGGGTTCGAAACGGTAGTCTCGTGCCCTTCGACATCGAGCCGCGAAGCGCCTCGACCCCTGCCAAACATAGTGATGAAGGACGCAGCGCCATGAACTTCTTCTCCTCGAGCTCGGCTCTTGCGCTCGCCGGAGCCTTGACCCTCACTGCCTGTACCGAGCCCGCTGACGATCTCGAAGCCATCGATGTCGGCCTGAAAGATGGCTACTCGTCGGTCATCGTCTTCTCGGGCTTGAACAACCCCTCTGACGTCAGCTTCAGCCCCGACGGGGACCTGACGATCTGCGACAGCGGCAACGGCCGGGTGGTGATGATGAAGGACGGTGAGACGACCGATTACATCACCGGATTCACGACCGAGTATTGGAAGCCGGCGACGGACGACTCGCCGAATCGCTTCAAGCTCGGCCCTTTGTCCTCGGTGTGGATCGGTGACACTCTGGTCGTGACCGATGGCGGCAAGAAGGACGGCGAGGAGACGCTACTCTTCTTCTCCGGCAAGGGGGAGGCGTCGAGCGGCACGGCCACCAACTCGATTCCGCCGACCAGCGAGGATGAGGCCGATAAGGGAGAGGGCAACCTGACGGGCCTCAGCAAGACGTCCGACGGCAAGACCATCTATGTCGCTGGGCAAGGTGCGGACGCGAAGACCTGGATCCTCGCCTGCGATGTCGAGAGCAAGAAGCTCGAGCCGGTGTTCTCTGCAGACGACAACGGCATCACCGTCAACTCGCCGATGGAAACGCTCGTCCTCGACAATGGCAAGGTCCTCGGCCTCTACTCCGGCGCGGGCGGCAAGGAGGACGGCATGATCGTCCAGTGGAATCCCGAGACGAACACCCCAGACAAGATGTGGACGCTGCCCGGCCTGAACGATCCGATGGGCATGGCCGCGATCCCCGGCACGAGCGAATACGCCGTCGTCGACAACAACTGGTCGCTCACCGAAGTCCAAGACGGCAAGCTGGCCCGAGTCCAGCTCCCCGAAGGCGGCGGCGAAGCGAAGGTCGACGTCCTCGGCACCAAGCTCAAGGGCCCCGTCTCCTGCGAGTTCGGCCCCGACGGTCGCCTTTACATTGCCCAGCTCGGAGCCGAGTTCGACAAGAACATGGGCAATATCATCGCCGTCGACGGCTTCAAGTAAGAAGAAGAAGGAGTGCCCAAGCCGAGCGAGCAGGGACCTTCGATCACGAGGGAGCCGCGCCTCGAGCGAGCTTGGGCCAATGTGAGACTCGGCCTCTGTCTCGCTCGGCTTGGGCACTCCTTGCCCGTGCAGCCCTTCCTGGGCCCAAGCTCGTTTGCGAGAGCCTCACTGCCAGACTCGGCCTCTGTCTCGCTCGGCTTGGGCACTCCTTGCCCGTGCAGCCCTTCCCGGGCCCAAGCTCGCTTGCGAGAGCCGCACTGACAGACTCGGTCTCCGTCTCGCTCGGCTTGGGTACTCCTTGCCCGTGCAGCCCTTCCCCGGCCCAAGCTCGCTTGCGAGAGCCTCACTGACAGACTCGGCCTCCGTCTCGCTCGGCTTGGGTACTCCCTGCCTTGTCCGTCCCCTTACCGGAACAGCGACTCGATGCGGTCGGCGTGGCGCTGGAGGATGACCTGGCGCTTGAGCTTCAGGGTGGGGGTGACTTCGCCGGAGTCGATGGAGAAGGGGCGCTCCATGACTTGGATCTTGGAGACGCGCTCGAAGGGGCGAAGCCTCTTCGTCAAGCGCTGGATCTCCTGTTGGAGGGCTTGGCCGATGGGGCCGCCTGGCAGCAGGTGCTCAGCCGGAGCGCGTTCGACATCGATGCCGCGGCACTTGAAGCCCTCGGGATCCGGCACGACCAGCGCGCCGAGCTGCTTCTGGTCCTGGCCGACGACGAGGACCTGCGCGATGAGCGGGCTGCTGCCGATCTCCGATTCGACGACGGCTGGCTCGACGTTCTCACCGCCGGCCAAGACGATGGTGTCCTTGCAGCGACCGACGATGACGAGGTCCTCGTTCGGCGTCAGTCTGACGAGGTCGCCCGTGCTGAACCAGCCCTCGGTGTCGAACACGCGGCGCGTGGCGGTGTCGTTTCGGTAGTAGCCCTTCATGACCTGAGGGCCCTGGATACACAGCACACCGACCTGACCCACGGGCAACGGCCGGCCTTCCGGATCGACGATGCGCACTCGCGTCTCGGCGAGGGGACGGCCGATCGAGCCAATGAGGTTTTGATCAAAGCTTCGGACCGACACGATCGGCGAGGTCTCGGTCAGCCCGTATCCGTTCATCAGGGGCACACGAACCGATTGGAAGAACAGGTCGATCGCTTCGGGGAGCGAGCCGCCGCCGCTGATGCCGAGGCGCAACCGGCCGCCGAGCGCCGCACGGACCTTCTGGAACAAGAGGCGATCGCCTAGCCTGGCCACGGGCCGATCGAGGCAGGCGAGGCCGCGGTCGAGGAGACCGGGTGCTCTCTGATCCCCCAATGCCCGGGCGGCCGTGCCGAAGCGGCGCTGTGCCTCCCGGCGAGCACTCGCGAGCATTCCGCTCGCCATCAAGCGCCTCAGCTTCGGAGCACTCTCGAGCTTGGCCTGGATGCCGCTGTAGAGCGCTTCCCACACGCGAGGCACCGCGGCGAGGATCGTCGGGCTGCCTTGCTCGAGATCCTTCTTGAAGCGGCGCCGGTCGGTGTAGAGGAGCTTCGAGCCGCGGTCGAGCAGGATGTACTCGAGCGTTCGCTCGAACATGTGCCAAGACGGCAGGATCGACAGGAAGACGTCGTCTCGCGAGAGCAGCAGCCTCTTCCGAATCGCGCGGACGTTGTGCAGGATGCTGCGGTGGGTGAGCATCACGCCCTTGGGGTCGCCGGTCGTGCCCGAGGTGTACACGATCGTCGCGACGTCATCGCCCGCGATTGACGCCGCCACCTCTTCGACGCGCCGCGAGCCTCGCGTCCGCAGCAACCGCCCGCGCTCGATCAAGGTCGTCCAGTCCAGGACACCGTCCTGGCCAGCACCTTCGACCTCGCCGTCCATCAAGACCAGCCACTTCAGCTCGGGCAGCTTCTCGCGCGCGGCGCGGATATCGTCGAACCGCTGGCGGCCCTGGACGAAGGCGAGCTTCGCGCCCGAGTGCTCGAGGATGAAGAGCGTCTCGTCGAGCGTCGTGTCGGTGCCGCGCGGCACGTCGATGCAGCCCGACGTCAGACACGCCAAATCGGTGATCAGCCACTGTGCGCAGTTGTCGGCCAGGAGCCCGATCCTCGAGCCGGGCTCGGTCTCGAGGTCGACGATCGCCTCGGCGAGCTCGCTGACCGTACGGCCGAGCTGCCCGAAGGTCATCGGGTCCTTGTCGGTGGAGCAGCGCCGCAGCAGCAGGATGCGGTCTTGATTCTCCTGACACGTGCGCGCGACGAGCTGAGGCAGCGTGGTCTCTTCACCGGATGGCGTGGGGACGGTCCAGGAGCTCAAGAAGCACTCGGTGGTGGATTGGGTCATGGAGAGGGTCCGGTCGGGAATCCGGAATCCGGCGGGTCAGGGAACCGGGCCGGCATCGAGATCCAAAGGCCCCGAGGGGACCAAAGAACGGATGAACGGAGACGAAGGCGAGTGATCGCTCGGAATGACGTTCAAGTGTACCCCATCTCGGAGCCAAAGCGAGATCGCTTCGATTCACGGATGGGGCCGTTCTCCTCCTTTCGGGTGCCCGGACCCATGGGCCTGAGTCTCCGTTCGAGGACTTTTCCGATCGCCGGTGAGCAACTTCCTGCCGCCCAACGGCTTATGGGCTCGGGAATCGATGTTGACAGCCCGGGGCGAGATGATAAGCTTTGGCACTTCTGACGCGCGGGTGTAGCTCAGTGGTAGAGCATCACGTTGCCAACGTGATTGTCGTGAGTTCGACTCTCATCACCCGCTCCACTCATATTGCAAAGGCCGCTTCTCGCTGAGGGGCGGCCTTTGTACTTGGTTCGGCCCTTCCTCGGCGCCTGCAAAGAACCCCGGAAGACGAGCATGAGCGAGCTGACCTACGAAGACATCCTTCGCGCGAGGGAGCGCTTCGCCAAGGCTGCCGAGCTCTTCGGTGAGGGCACCGACGAGCCGATTTACCGATCGCCTTGCCCTTACAGCCAAGGCCTCAGCAAGCTCACCGGCACCCGCTGCTACATCAAGCTCGAGAGCCTCCAAGCCACCGGCTCCTTCAAGGATCGGGGCGCCCTCAACAAGCTCCTCTCCCTCGACGAGGAGGAAAGGCGCCGAGGAGTGATCGCGGCGTCCGCGGGCAATCACGCCCAGGCGGTGGCCTACTGGGCGACCCGGCTAGGCATCGAAGCGACGATCTACATGCCCGAGGGCACACCGCTCATCAAGCGCAAGCGCACGGCGACCTTCGGCGGCAAGGTCATGCTCTACGGCTCGAATCTCGAGGAGTCGTTCGCGGCGGCACTGGAGGAGCGGGAGCGGCGGAACCTCGTTTTCGTGCACCCTTTCGACGATGCCGAGATCATCGCTGGCCAGGGCACCGCCGGGCTCGAGCTCATCGAGCAGCACCCCAAGCTCGACGCGGTCATCGTGCCGGTCGGTGGCGGGGGACTCATCGCCGGCATGGGCCTCGCCCTCAAGCACCACAAGCCGAGCCTGCAGCTCATCGGCGTCGAGCCCGAGGTCGTGCCGTCCCTGACTCGCGCCCTCGCCGCGCACAAGCCGGTCACTCTGCCACCCGCCCCGACGATCGCCGACGGCATTCGCGTGCGCAAGGTCGGCGAGCTGACCGAGGCCATCGCCGAGCGCGTCGTCGACAAGGTCGTCACGGTGTCCGAGGAGGACATCGCCTACGCGGTGCTGGTCCTGCTCGAGCAGGAGAAGACCGTCACCGAGGGGGCGGCAGCCGCCGCGCTCGCGCCGCTCCTGACGGGACAGCTCGAGGAGCTGCGGGGAAAGCGGACGGCCCTGGTCTTGAGCGGTGGCAACATCGATGTCACGATGCTCGCCCGAATCATCGAGCGTGGCCTGGTCCGCGACGGCCGCCAGATGCGGATCTTCGTCGTGATCAACGATTCGCCCGGCGCCTTGGCGGCCTTGACGACCAAGCTGGGCGAGCTCGGCGCGAACATCCTGCAGATCTACCACGACCGCAGCTTCGCGCAGGCGGCGCTCGGTGAGACCTTCGTCGAGATGACTCTCGAGACGCGCGACCGCGACCACGTCGCTCAGATCGAGGACGGCTTGAGGCAGCAGGGCTACCGACTCACCGGTCCCGGCGGCCCCGACCGTCCGCGCGGACCGCGCTCCCATCCATAGAAAACGCAGACACCAGAGAGGTTCGTTGATCATGGGTAAGATCGCGGTGATCCCCGGAGACGGCATCGGCGTCGACGTGACGGCCGAGGCCCTCAAGGTCCTTCACGCGGTGAACGAGAAGCACGCGCTGAAGCTCGAGTTCGAAGAGCTCGACTACGGCGCCGAGCGGTACCTGAAGGACGGGACGACCTTGCCCAAAGGCGAGATCGAGCGCTTCGAGAAGGAGTGCGACGCGATCTACCTCGGCGCGCTCGGCGATCCCCGGGTGCCCGACATGCGGCACGGCCGCGAGATCCTCCTCGCCATGCGCTTCGAGATGGACCTCTACATCAACCTGCGCCCCGTCAAGTGCCTCGCCGATCGGCTGTGTCCCCTGAAGGGCTTCTCGGCCGCGGACATCGACTTCACCGTCCTGCGCGAGAACACCGAGGGTCTCTATGTCGGCGTCGGCGGCAACTTCAAGAAGGGCACGCCGGACGAAGTCGCGATCAATGAGGACATCAATACACGCAAGGGCGTCGAGCGAATCATTCGCGCCGCGTTCGACTATGCCGTGAAGCACGGCAAGAAGAACGTCACGATGTCCGACAAGTCGAATGCCGTCCGCTATGCCCACGACCTCTGGCTGCGCACCTTCGACGAAGTCGGCGCCGAGTACCCCGCCATCGAGAAGCACCACCTCTACGTCGACGCGCTCGCGATGCAGATGATCAAGAACCCCAAGCAGTTCGAGGTCATCGTCACCAACAACATGTTCGGCGACATCGTCACCGACATCGGTGCCATGCTCCAAGGCGGCCTCGGCCTCGCCGGCAGCGGCAACATCCACCCGGGCAAGACGTCGCTCTTCGAGCCGGTCCACGGCTCTGCGCCCAAGTACGCTGGCAAGAACACCGCCAACCCGTTCGCGGCCATCCTGACGGCGGAGATGATGCTCGACCACCTCGGGCATACCGCCGCCGCGAAGGAAGTGGGCGACGCCGTCGCCAAAGCGCTCGCCGAAGGCAAGACCACGGCCGACATCGGTGGCGACCTCGGCACCCGCGAAGTCGGCGACTGGATCGCCGAGAACGTCTGACAGGGTCAGATGTCAGTCGTTGTGTGGTCGGTGCCATGGGCTCTCGGAGCGCCGGCTGCAGCCGGCGCTCTGTTTCCTCGAAAGAAGTCCAGCACCCGGCATTCAACGTTCGTTCGAGGTCCTCAAAGGGGACGATTCTGAGGTCAACGTTGCAGCCCGGTTGAAAAACTTCGCGAATACGGTCGCTGTGCTCAGTCGCCTTCGTTGCATCAATGGCTTCTTCGACACGATGCCTCGTGAGAAATGCGGCCTGGGAAAGAGCCTGACACCGCACTCGCCAGGCCGCCGTGAAGATCTCAAAACCGCTTGACAGCCGGACGACGCAATCCCTAGCGTGGTCACTGGAGCAGCCTGAGCTCCGATCATGATCCTGGTCCACTTCGGGAAAGGTGATCACACATGCTGAATGATGAAGCCTTCATTACTTCAGCTCATCGCCGACTGACGAGCTCTCTCTCTCTCTCTCTCTCTGCAGATCGTCGCCGGTCTGACGCTCTCGATGCTCGGACTCTCGAGTAACGGCTTCGCCCAGACCCTCGATGACGGCGAGGACTCGATCTTCGTCAGTTATCCGAACTCCATCGAGGATCATGGGGAGGTCGCCAGTGACAAGGGATCGATGACCTACCCCGATCTCTACAAGGACTTCTTCTCTGGCGGCGCGGGTACCTGGGAGAGCCTTCCCCTCGTCGACTACGCGACCTATCGGCCGGCCGCCGGCGACATCCAGGTCGTCGACAGTGGCTCCTATCCTTCATCGCACGGTGTCGCTTGCCTCGATCCATTGTCCGGATCTCCGGAGGCGGTGCCCTACGAATGGGAGCGGGGGCTCTTCTGGACCGGCAACACCTGGTCCACGTACGTGATCGCCTGGCCGATCGATGGCAATTGGGCCACCCAGAAGAACCCCCAGATGCCCGGCGTCCGGAACACGCTCTTCATCGTGACGCGCGGCACTGGAGGTGGCATCCACAACGAGCCCGTGCCTCCAGACAATGCGGGAACCTGCAACGGGCAGACGCTCTCCGGCCCCAAGCTCATCGCCGCCCCAGCGATCGATGTCATCCGCCAGGGGCACGCCGTGGCCTACAATCCTGGCGGCGGAGGCTCGCACGTCTGGTGGCACCACCTGCAGCGGAACCTCGAGCTTCGCTACTACGCCCTGGATCGGTTGAAGACCGTGCTCGAGGGGCTCGAGGAGCCGATCGTCCAGGAGGTCTACGCGATGGGCTTCAGCTACGGGGCGATCATCTCGGAGTACCTGGTCCAGCTCTTCCCGGCTCAATTCGATGGAGCGGTGTGCTTTGAGAACACGCTTCGCGGTGTGCAGGCCACGATGGGCATCCACCGGGCGAACAGTGCCGGCGCCATGGCGGGACCGACCCGCTACCTCGTCAGCCCGCACTTCTTCTGGTTGGCCGTCGACCACTTCATGATCGGCGAAGTCGAGCGCATTC
>JAVJTD010000518.1:0-18363 GCA_040219065.1 Planctomycetota bacterium | reverse complement strand
CCCAAGCCATCGCTTGCGGGATCCGGTCCCGTCGTCCCTCACGAAGCCCCGCCGAATCGATCATGAGTTCCGTGCGCGTGAGCGAGCTCCCAACCCTGCGCCAGGGACCTGTTCGGGCTCCGATCGTTTCACCTCCTGCGTGCTCCGGCGCCGCGCCGGGGGCTCCGCTGACTTGAAACATGCCGTCAAACCAGAGCCCGCGCGACCGAGACGGGGAGCGGCTGCTGAGCAGGGAGCCGCTTCCTCGACGTCATCGGCGATCGAGCCAGGAGGTGCCGAGCAAGGGGGCCAGTTGGAGCAGACGACCTTCCTTGTAAGGGGTGAATACCGATCACCGAGGCGGTACCCTGTGCCCATGAACCGAAGAGCGCTGCTTCAGAGTCTGGGAGCCGCACTGATCTCGCCGCGGCTCATCTCGAGGCTCATATCAGAGGTCGAGGCAGAGTCCGCGAATCTCGGCGAACGCTCTCCCGAAGACGTTGCCCGCGACGAGGCGTTCTGGGCGGTCGTGCGGCAGGCGTACGATCAGTCGGCGCACTTCGTGAATCTCGAGAGCGGGTACTACAGCCCTGCCGCTCGGCCGGTGCTCGAGGCGCAGATCGAGAACCTCGAGCGCATCAACGAGACGCCGTCATTTTACATGCGACGCCGCCGCGTGGAGGAGCGGGAGGCCTTGCGCCGGTTGGTGGCCGACTTCGCGGGCTCCACGCCGGAAGAGCTCGCTATCGTTCGCAACACGACCGAGGCGCTCAACGTCGTGATCCACGGGCTCGAGCTCGAAGACGGAGCCGAGGCTTTGATGGCGGAGCAGGAGTATCCGAGCATGCTCGAGGCCTTCGAGCAGAGGCATCGGCGCTACGGCCTGAAGCTCCAGACGCTCACCTTGCCGAATGTGCCCGAGAGCCCCGAGGCGATCGTCGAGCTCTACCGCCGAGCGATCACACCCAAGACGAAGGTCGTTCTCGTCTCCTACGTCGTCTTCCTCAACGGACTGATCCTGCCGGTGAAGGAGATCTGCCGCGTCGCGCACGAGGCGGGCGCCGAGGTGATCGTCGATGCGGCGCACGCTTTCGCGCACGTCGACTTCGACATTCGGGATCTCGGCTGCGACTACTTCGCCACCAGCCTGCACAAGTGGCTGGGCGCACCGCTCGGCAACGGCCTGCTCTGGGTGAAGCGAGACAAGATTCCCAAAGTGTGGCCGCTCTTCGGAGACACGCGCGTCGCGCCGGACGACATCCGAAAGTTCGAGCACATCGGTACGCACTCGATCCCGACGAAGCTCGCCATCGCCGACGCCATCCGGTTCCATCAGAGCATTGGCGGCGAGCGGAAAGAGGCGAGGCTGCGGTACCTCAAGGATCGTTGGGCCAATCGCGTCAAAGATATCCAGGGGGTGACGCTGAACACGCCGCTCGACCCGAGGAAGTCGTGTGCGATCGCCAACTTCGAGGTCGCGGGGCAGGAGCCCAAGGAGACGGCCGAGCGGCTCTTCGATCGGTACCGTCTCTTCACCGTCGGCGTGAAGACCGGCGTGCGAGTCGCGCCGAATCTGCACAACACCCTGGACGATATCGATCGACTCGTGACCGCGGTAGAGGAGCTGAGCCGAGGATGAGAGCCTTTCTCCTGATGGGGATCCTGTTGACGGCCCAGGCGGCCGCCCAGGACACGAATCGACCGAACATCTTGCTCGCGATCGCCGATGACTGGGGCTGGCCGCATGCCGGCGCGCTCGGCGACACCGTCGTGCGCACGCCGACCTTCGATCGCCTCGCCGCGGGCGGCATCCTCTTCGAGAACGCCTTCGTGTCGTCGCCGTCTTGCACGCCTAGCCGCGCCGCCTTGCTCACCGGCCGTTACCATTGGGGGCTCGAGGAGAGCGCCAATCTGTGGTCGACCCTTCAATTGAAGTTCCGCACCTATCCCGAGTGGCTCGAGGCCGCCGGCTATCACGTGGGATCGTGGCGAAAGGCCTGGGGGCCGGGCCGCATCGAGCCGGGTGGCCGCTCGGTCAACCCCGGGGGACGACGGTACAAGAACCTGGGCACCTTTCTCGATGCCAAGAAGTCGGCTCAGCCGTTCTGCTTCTGGCTGGGCACGAGTGATCCTCATCGTCCCTATGAAGCGGGGACGGGGCAGGAAGCGGGCTACGACGTCGATGCCATCGAGGTGCCCGAGTTCTATCCGGACGCTCGAGAGATCCGCAGCGACATCGCGGACTACTACTTCGAGGTGGAGCGCTTCGATCGCGATGTCGGCCAAGCACTCGAGGAGCTCGAGCGCCGGGGTCTCCTCGAGAACACGATCGTGATCATGACCTCCGATCACGGCATGCCGTTCCCGCGCTGCAAGAGCAACCTCTACGACTGGGGTACGCGTGTGCCATTGGTCGTGAAGTGGGGGAGCCGGCTGAAGTCCGGGCGCCGAGACGCGCTGGTCTCCTTGGTCGACATCGCCCCGACGATCCTCGAAGCCGCGTCCCTGGAGGTGCCGCGCGAGATGTCGGGACACAGCTTGATGCCGCTCCTGAAGAGCGATGCCGCTCCCTGGCGCGACTTCGTCCTCTTTGGCAAGGAGCGCCACACGCCCTGCCAATCGCCACCGAGCTGGGCCGGTTACCCGTGCCGCGCGATCCGCACGAAGGACCATCTCTACATCGAGAATCTCTTCCCCGGCCTTTGGCCTGCGGGCGTTCCCGAAGAAGGGGGCTCGACGCGCGGGCCCGGTCTGTCCGACTGCGACGGCGGTCCGACCAAGAGCTATCTGGTGGCGCATCGCGAGGACGCTCCGCGGTACTGGGATCTCTCCTTCGCCAAGAGACCTGCCGAGGAGCTCTACGTCGTCGCCGAAGACCGAGACCAGGTCCGGAATCGCGCCGACGCCCCTGAGCTTCAAAGCATCAAATCAGCGCTCGCCAGGAGGCTCGGCGAAGAGCTACGCCGCACCGGCGACCCGAGGGCACTCGGCGAGGACGCACACTTCGAGGACACTCCGTACTACGGAGGCACGAAGGCCGACAAGCGTGCTTGGGACGGGGTGAAGTAGCGCCAGAGCCAGCGCACGATGCAGGCCCGGTTGCATGCGTGTTCGGTCCCGCGCCATCGTTCGGGTGTCGACCTTGCCGGTCTCGGGCACCGATTCAGTATGGAGCGCGACTCGCGCCGAGGCGCGGCCGCGCTCCTGGCGGACTCACTGAATCAAGAGACGCTTCGTCGGCGTGACCGACGTGACGATGCCATTCACGGGATCGAAGCTGAAGCCGGCAAAGTAGAGCTCCAGCCCCGCCGCCGAGGCCGGAATCTGAGCCGCAGCGGCCGAGGCGCCGGGGCATGCCGCCAAGGTGACACTCCGCAGGATGCTCGGAGTCGCCGACCAAAAGCCGAAGATGTTGTCCACAGCGAGGCCGAGGCGCTCGGACGTCGTCGGAAGCGGGATGCCGCCCGAGATTGACCCATCACTTCGGCTCAGGAACACGAAGGCGAGGCGACCGGCCTCGGCCGGAGGAGACTGTGCGTGGAAGTTGACGGGCGGGCCTCCGGCAATCGGAGCGCCGAGCAACTGCCACAGCGTGTCGAGCTCGTCGCCGCCCATGTCCGGATCCGGTGAGCCGTCGGAGTCGCCGTCCATGGCGTTACGGTCTCCCTCGATGTCGAAAACCCAATGGATGTATCCGGTCGGGGGAAGAGCACCAGCATCGACGCAAGGCGAGATGCAAGCGAGCCGGTAGTCTCCGCCAGCGGAGTCGAGGAACCTCGGGTTCGAGTTGATATTGCCGATTCCCGCCAGGCCTCCCTCAATGTCGCTGAAGGTCGGATTGACGTCACCATCGTGCTGCTGAGCACCAGGGCGATTCCCCCAGACGATCAAGTTCTGGGCATAGCTGCCAGGAGACGAGCTGGAGTAGAACGATCCCGAGCTGCTCTGAGTACCGAGTCCATCGCCGAGTCTGTTATCCGAGATCGTGTTGTCGAAGAGCTCGACATCGTGATTCGAGGAGATGTAGACACCACCCCCGACCGGTCCGGGGCCCAGGAGTCGGTTTCCGACGAGCCAATTGTGAGAGATGGTCGCCGGGCCGTTCGAGAAGTAGAGACCCCCGCCGCGGGCCGTGGAGAACGAGTTGACGCTCTTGGCGAGGTTGTTTCGAAAGACGTTGCTGAAGATGAAGACATGCCCTCCCGTGGCCCCGAGTCCACCACCCGACGTCGTGCCAGTGCCATCGGAGAGGTTGTCCTCGAACACGTTGTTGACGACTCTGGCTGTAGCCATTCCGCTCAACCAGGCGCCACCACCCGAGCCGTTTGCCGAGTTGTTGCTGAATACGTTCTCTTCGACGATGAAGAGGCTGATCTCACTACCGGCCCCCGATGCATAAAGGCCTCCTCCGGAGCCAGTGCCGGAGGTGCAAGTGTTGGCGGTGATGATGTTGTTGCGAATGGTCGGAACGGACCCAAGGCAGACGATGCCGCCTCCCACGAGGATTGGTCTTCCCAGCGAGTCCTGAATCGTGGTGCCGGTTCCGTCCCGAATCGTGAACCCCTCCAGTACCGAGGCTCCGGTCTCGCGGCGAAAGAAGGACACGACGCTGCCTCGATGACCGCCGCTGAGGATCGTGGCCTTGGGACCGCGATCGCTACGCACCGTGATGGCTTTGCCCAGGAAGTCGATGTTCTCGTCATAGAAGCCAGGAGCCACCAGGACCGTGTCCCCGAAGGCGGCCGCTCCGATCGCGTCCTGGATGCTGCAATACGGGTCGGCCGGCGTACCGCTGCCAGGGCAGTTCGGGTTGGCGACGTCGACGTAGACGGTTCCCGCGAATACGGTCTGCAGGGACAGGCCTACCCACGTGAGGGCGGCCAGAAATGCGACTCTCATCTTTTCCCCTTTCGAGAGATCGAGTGGCAGGCTCCGTATTCAAAGTCGCAGATGACGGCCGTTACTTGCCACGAAAAACTCGAAGCTCCGGCAAGGGTTCGCTGGTTGAGGCCGACTCTTCGGCCATGTCGGGATCGGAGAGCGCCCGGGACCCAGGTCAGCGTTCCGCGGTTCCTCTGCTCCAATGGCAGCCCGCCGCGAGCTCGGGTCTCCGATCCCCGTCACTCGCCAGGATACCGCAGTCCCCACTGGGCACGGATCGTGTCGAGCGTCTTCTGGACAGCGATCGTCTCCGACCAAGACATGATGTCGCTCTCGCGCTTGCCCGCGCGCACGCAGTCCATCACGTGCATGGCTTCGTGGGTGTAGCCATTGCCCAGGAACGGGATCCGCCGCTCCTCGCCGTTCACCTCCAGCCGGTCGGGTCGCCAGAAGTGCCGCGGCACGCGGATCGTGCCTTCGCTGCCGCAGACGACGCCCTCGTGCGGCGTCTCGGTGCGAACGGCCGAGCTCAGAAGCGCGAGACCGCCGTCCTCGTAGCGGAACAGGTAGGCCGATTGCTCATCGATGCCGGTCTCGCCGATCGTCGCTTCGCTGACGATCGACTCGGGATCTTGGCGAAAGACCAACCGCGCGAACGTGATCGGGTAGATGCCGACATCGAGGAGCGCTCCGCCGCCGAGCTCGGGATTGAAGAGGCGCTGTCTCGGATCGAAGTCGGCCCGGAATCCGAAGTCCGCCGTCACCTGACGCGGCTCGCCGATCGCACCGGCATCGAGCAGCTTGCCCATCTCGACGATGGCGGGGTTGAAGCGTGTCCACATCGCCTCCATCAGGAAGCGCTCCTTCTCCTTCGCCTTGGCGATCATCCGATGGACCTCGGAGAGGTTGATGGCGAAGGGCTTCTCGCACAGGACGCTCTGCCCGTGCTCGAGCAGCAGCAGCGTGTTCTCGCAGTGGAAGCTGTGCGGCGAAGAGACGTAGATGGCATCCAGCTCGCCGTCCTGGGCCAGAGCCTCGTAGCTGGCGTGGTGACGCCGTGCGCCGTGCTTCTCGGCGAAGGCCCGAGCGGTGTCCTCATTCCGACTGCCGACCGCAGCCAGCTCTGCGCCCTCGATTGGCTCGAGGCCGTCTGCGAACTGGTTGGCGATCGAACCTGTGCCCAGAATCCCCCAGCGAAACTTCGCGCTCATCGTCGCTCCTTCGGTGACCTTCGAGATGCGATGGGTGAGCGGTAGAGTGTGGCGGATTCGAAGGGCGTGGCAAGCTTCTTTCGAGTGGCCGTCGCCCGTCTCGGCCCATATCCTGGCGCCGCGAATCTACACGACATCATTCTCGAAGGGATCCTCATGAACGCCGACCGCTCCGAGCTCGACGCACTCGTCGATCGATTCTTGAGCGCCGAGCCGCGCGAGCGGAAGAAGCTCCTCAAAGAGGTCGTGCCTGCCGCCGATCGCGCTGCGGCCGAGCGCCTGGCGCCGGTGATCCGCGATCCCAGCCCGAGGGTCGCTGCCCGCGTCACGTCGCTGCTGGCGAGGCATGCGCTGGATGAGGTGTTCGAGAGGCAGCTCGAAGGGCTCAAGCCGGGCAAGGTCGACATCCTCCGCAGCCACTACAGAAAGATCCGGAGCGAAGGTGAAGAGGAAGCAGGCTGACGGGGGGAGGGTGGCGCGGAGAGAGGGCACACGTACAGAGGCACGGCCGCGCTCTTGGAGTCACCGAGAGCGAGGGAGCCGATAATGCGGTTCTTACCCGTTCCCTGCCCGAGACACGAATCGGCAGACTCCCAGTCGATCGTCGCAGACCAATTCGAACGGTTGTCAGAGTGAATCAGGAAGTGCCAGCGGCCGACGAATCGGCGCCGCTGCGGGCGACTGCCGGACCGTTGGCTCTCGCCCGAAGCAGGCGCGAGGGGAAGGCCGGCAGGCCGGGCACGTAGACCTGGAATGCCTCGGCCGCTTCGATCTCGAAGCCCGCGCGTCGGACGGCAGGCTCGAGCCGCCGATTCATGTTGCAGCCCTGGCGGTTGTACAGACGCCAAAGAGGATTGGCCAAGTCCATCATCAAGCCCGGGAGCCAACGCTCGCTGCGCACGTGCTCGAGAGCGCGCAGCTCACCGCCGCGCTTCAGGACTCGGTGCGCCTCGGACAGCGTGCGGTCGACGTCGCCCACGCTGCACAGGACCGAGGCGAAGATCACGGCATCGAAGCTCTCCGGCTCGAACGGCAGCGCCTCGCCGAATTCTCCGCGGACCTCGATCGTCGCGACACAGCCTTCCGCGGCTTGCTCGGCGTGCTCCCGAAATTCACCGTCCGGCTCGATCGCCGTCACGTGAGCTCCGACCGGATAGTGAGAGAACATGCGTCCAGTCCCGCACCCGATCTCGAGGACAGAGCCTTCGAGCTCCTGCGCCAAACGTGCTCGATATGCCGCAATGCCGGCTCGATCGGCTCTCTCGACCAGGATCTCGTAGATCTCTGCCTGGGTGCGGCCCATGGCGGCCCGGGCGACTCCGGGCATGTGCCGGAAGAAATGCAATATCTCGCGAAGCATGGGCGTCGGGGGCGAGGTTGTCCGGGCATCGGGCGGGACGCCGCGAGACGGATGGTGGCCGAACCCATTGTCCGGCTAGTCGGGGCCGCTTAGACTACGCCGATCCTTTTGAACTTGGCCAGGGAGAATCCAGATGAGCGAGCCTGAGATCCCTCAGAAGATGCCTTTCGTCGTCGATGTCGAGCCCGGCAACTACGCCTGGTGCTCGTGTGGTCGCAGCGCCAGCCAGCCTTACTGCGACGGCTCTCACAAGGGCTCCGGGTTCACGCCCGTCGTCGAAAAGATCGAGGAGTCGAAGAAGGTCGCCTGGTGCGGCTGCAAGAGGAGTGGCACGCCGCCGTTCTGCGACGGCTCCCACTCGAGGCTGTGAAGGGAGCGGTCATGCCGGACTACACGCCGTATCAAAAGGGCATCATCAAGCGCTTCTACGAGCATCGCGACACCCTGGCCTTGCAGAAGCTCTCCGAGATCGTCTCGAACCTCTACCTCGAGACCGACCCAAAGAAGATCGACCGCTCCTGGAAGAGCGTCCACACCCAGCTCATCAATGCGGGGTGTCAGAAGAAGTACGCCCAAACGATCGTCGAGGGAAGGGACCTCGAAGAGCTCGCCAAGGTCATCGGCGAGCTGACCTGAGGCGAACCGCAGTCGGACCGCCGGCTCGACGCCGGCGCTCCGATCGGTTTCAAGTTAGCCACGCCCCCGCCGACGGACCTCCGGAGCCCGAGGGCAAGGGCGATGGAGTGCCCAAGCCGAGCGAGCCGGTGACCGGGTCTCTGGGTGAGGGCTCTCCCAGGCGAGCTTGGGTCTCTTGGAACGTTCAACGGCTCAACGTTCAACTTTCGACTCTCAAGTTTCCAGACGCTCACGGTCGCGCGTTCCCAGAGGTTTCAGATCAGCCACTTCCCCGCCAGCGGCCCCCCGGAGCCCGAGGGCAAGGGCGATGGAGTGCCCAAGCCGAGCGAGCCAAAGACCGAGTCTGTCGGTAAGGGCTTGCCCAAGCGAGCTTGGGCCGGGGAGTATCGTGCGACGACAGCGCACTCCGTGCGGCCCCTTGCTCGGCACCTTCTGGCTCGATCGTCTGCGGCGTCGAGGAAGCGGCTCCCAGTTCGACAGCCGCTTCCCGTTTCGGTCGCGCGGGCTCTGGTTTGGGTCGCCCGTCGTGAAGCCGACACTCCGCCCCCGTAGCATCGAGCCACGGAGTTTCGGATCAGAGGTCTGGGGTTTCCCCAAAGCGCCCGGACGGAGGACACCGAGACCGGCTGAAGCCGGCGGTCCGAATGTTGTGTGTTTCAAGTTAGCCACGCCCCCGCCGACGGACCGGCGGAGCATACAGAGATGGGGAAACCCATCGAGCCCGGCTCTCCCGAACGTCCAACGGCTCGACTTCCAACTCTCAACTTTGAAATCCGTGTCTCCGCTATTTCCGTCTGACGACGAGGCGCGGAGCGCCGGCGCTGGACTAGCCCCGGGCGAGGCCCGGGTTTCAGAACAGCCGCGCCCCCGCTGGCGGACCTCCAGAGCATGCAGGGGGTGAAGCTGGGCCCGAGGGCGATGGAGTGCCCAAGCCGAGCGAGCCAAAGACCGAGTCTGTCGGCGAGGGCTCTGCTCGAGCGAGCTTGGGCCGGGGCGGCCGTGCGACGACTGCGCACTCCGAGTGGCCCCTTGCTCGGCAGCTTTCCGCACGATCGTCAGCGGCGTCGAGGAAGCGGCTTCCAGTTCAGAAGCCGCTCCCCGTTTCGGTCGCGCGGGCTCTGGTTTCGATTCAGTCGATGATCTCTCTGCCGTCGCGGTAGCCCTCGGACTCTTCTTCGCCGCCCGCTTCGGTCGCCGGCTCGTCGCCGCTGGTCGCGTCGATTCGAGGATCGGAGTACTCCGGATCGGGCAAGATTTGGAAGCTCTTCTCCTGCTCGTCTTCTCCGATCTGTAGGACCGCCGTGTAGCGACCTGGCGAGAGGGAGCCGCCACGACGCCGCCGGCCGCCGCTGGGGCGCAGGTCCCATTCGACGCGATGCAGGCCCTTCTGTGCATCGAGGTCGAACGAGCGGACGTTGCGGCCGCTCGAGTCCTCGATGAAGAGCGAGATCGACTCGTCCGGCACATCCGCGCTCAGCCAGTAGCTGAGCGTGACCGGTGCGGCATTCTCGCCGTGATACACCCGGTCGCCCGAGAAGTTGTCGCTGCTGCGACGACGCAGAGCGTAGGCGTTCTCGACCTCGAAGAGATGGGCCTTCTTGGCGAGGATCTCGCCGGTGATCTCTTGCAGGGGACCCGCATCGAGCACGAAGAAGCCGCGTCCGTGGGTGCCGATGACCACGTCCCGGTCGCGGGGATGCACCGTCAAGTCGTACACCGAGATCGTCGGTAGGCCGCTGTCGAGCTCGGTCCAGCTCTCACCGCCGTCCAGCGAGACATAGGCACCGAGCTCGGTGCCCAGCCAGAGCACATTCGGATTGCGCGGGTCTTCGCGGACCACGTTGACTGGCTCCTGGGGCAGCCCCATGGTGATCGACTTCCAGGTCTTGCCGAGATCGTCCGTGCGATAGGCAAAGGCGCGAAAGTCGTCCTCGCGGTATCCGGTGAACACGACATAGGCGCGATCCCGGACGTGGGGCGAGAACTCGCAGCGGTTGACCCACCAGTTGGCGGGGACGCCGTCGAAGCGTCCGGCGAGGTTCGTCCAGGTCAGAGCGCCATCGGTGGAGAGCTGGACGTGGCCGTCGTCGGTGCCGACCAAGAGGAGATTCGGGTCGAGCTTGGATTCGCCGATGGTCGTGATCGTGCAATGCGGCACGTTGCCCTTGATCTTCTCCTCGTTCGCCGTGGTCAGATCCGGGCTGATGATCGGCCAGGTGTCTCCGCGATTGAACGACTTGAAGAGCCTGTTTCCGCCGAAATAGATGATCTGCGGATTGTGGTGTGAGATGTGGATCGGCGAGTTCCAATTGAAGCGGTAGCTCTCGCCTTCGGGTGGGCGAGGGCGAATGCTCTCGGAGTTGCCCGACTCGCGATCGAGGCGATAGATCGCACCGAATTGTGACTCGCCATAGACGGTGTTCGGGTCGACCGGGTCCGCGATCGTATAGAAGCCGTCGCCGCCGCCGACGCGGTACCACTCATTGACCGAGATCCCTTGAGGATCCCGCGAGGACGAAGGACCTCCCCAAGAGCCATTGTCCTGAGTGCCGCCATAGACGTGGTAAGGCACCTGGTAGTCGACCGAGACGGCATAGAACTGTGCGAGCGGCATGTTGTTGTAATGATCCCAAGACTCGCCGCGGTCGTAGCTGATGCCGAGGCCGCCGTCATTGCCGAGGAAGAGGCGCTTGGGATTGTTCGGGTCGATGGCGAACGCATGGTGGTCGACGTGGAGCGAGCGGGCGATCGTCTCCCAAGTCTTTCCACCGTCGCTCGAGGTGTACAGTGGCACGCTCAAGAGGTAGAGGCGCTCGTCGTCCTGAGGATCGATGCGGATCTGGCCGTAGTAGTACGCAGGCGTTCCACCGACGGCGCGGTTGTTCCGCTTCTCCCAGGTGTCGCCGCCGTCATCACTGCGGTAGATCTCGCCGCCGATGTCCGGGCCCTCGCCGCGCTCGCGCTCTGGCTGCTCACCGAGCACCATGCGGGCGCCGCGGGACTCCTCGCCGCGGCGGTAGGTGATGGTCACCGTCTCGCCGATCTTCTCCTCGTCGAGGGCCTTGAGCAAAGTCCAGACGCTGGTGACGGCGATGCCGTCGATGGTGAGGATGACGTCCCCGACCTCGAGGCCGGCGCGCGCCGCATTGCTGTTGCGGCGGACGGTCGTCAACTCGAAGCCCTCGTCGCCGAACTCGCCCCAGAAGCCCAGCCGTGGCTCGTCGCCACCGCGCCGCCGGCGCGGTGCCGGATTCTGGTTCGAGACCGTGGCATAGACGCGGCCGGGTGTCGTCCGAGAGACCTCGATGCCGATGCGCCCGATCTCACCGGTCGGGAGCCCTCCTTCGAGCTTCTGCCAGGTTTGTCCGCCGTCCTTCGAGCGGTGGATGCCGCTGCCCGGGCCAGCGCCGTCGAAGTTCCAGGCGCGACGCAAGCGCTCATAGGACGCCGCGAAGACCGTATCGGGCGCGTTGGGATCCAGAGCGACGTCGACGACGCCCACCTCGGAGCCCAGGTCGAGGACCTTCTTCCAGGTCTCGCCGCCGTCGGTCGTCTTGTAGAGCCCACGCTCCTCGTTCGGGGTGTAGAGATGCCCGAGCGCGGCGACCCAGACGACATTCGAGTCGCGCGGGTCGACGACGATCCGGCCGACGTGGTGGGAGTCCTTCAAGCCGACGTTCTTCCAGGTCTCGCCGCCGTCGGTCGTCTTGTAGATCCCGTCACCCCAGTAGGAGCTCCGTTGGTTGTTCGACTCGCCGCTACCGACCCAGATGACGTTCTCGTCTTTCGGGTCGATCGCGATGTCGCCGATCGAGATGGTCGGCTGGTCGTCGAACAGGATCTCCCAGCTCGTTCCGTTGTTGCGGGTGCGAAACAGGCCGCCCGATGCCGACGCCACCAAGAAGGAGCTCGGGTCGGTCGGGATCAGCTCGATGTCGACGATCCGTCCGCCGAAGACCGTTGGGCCGATCTCGCGCCAACGGAACTGGTCGGCGATGGCCTCGTCGAGAGGTTGGGTCATCGCCGTCGTGGCGAACAGCGCTCCGAGCAGACCCGCCAGAGCGGTGATCTGCAGCCTGCCAAGGGTCCTGTTCTCTCGCATGGCCTCCTGCCTCGCATTGGGGTTCTCTCCGCCCGCGAGCATCGTACGGCAGGCGCCCCGGCGGCGCTAGTCCGCCGGTAGACCTGGGAGCCAGAGCCCGGATCGCCCACACCGAGGCGCACCGGCCAAGGCGAGCGAGTCCCGGGCACACCGTATCCGGCTTGGCAGGGAAGGCCCGGCCCGATAAGATCAGCGCCGAAGCGACGGGCCCCGCGCAAGGCTGGGTGGGCCTTTGGCTCGTCGCGCGACGTTGGAGAGGCGAATCGGTGAGCCCCGGGGTCGGCTTCGTTCTGTTCCTGATCATCACGCTCGGGCTCTTGGGAGCCGTCGTGCTCACGGGATTTCGGGGGCGTCTCGTCTCTCATCTGAGCTTCGTGGGGGCGGCGGTCGTTTCACTGGGTGTAACGATCTACTGGGCCGAGCAGCTCGGGGAGCTCTACGACCTCGAGGCGAGTGGCTGGATCTATCCCTTCCATCTCTGGTGCGCCAAGATCACGGTCGTCGCCTATCTGCTGCCGGTCGCGACCGGGCTCCTGACACTTCGAAACATCGAGAAGAAGCCCATCCATCGCTTCGCCGCTTTCGCCGTCCTGGGGCTCACGGTGCTCACCGCGGTCACCGGCACCTGGATGCTGTCCGCTTCGGAGCCGGTCGAGCAAGTCGCGAGCGAGCGCTGAGCCCGAGTCCGCAGGAGTGCCCAAGTCGAGCGAGCCAAGGGCCGAGTCAGTCGGTAAGAGCCTTCACGAGCGAGCTTGGGCCGGAGGCTCTGTGAGCAAGCCGGACAGCGTGCTCCGAAATAGCCCCTTGCTCGGCACCTCTCAGCTCGATGACCTCTGCCCGTTTCGGTCGCGCGGGCTCTGGCTCTCAGGACAGGAGGCGAGAGGATTCGTGTTTGCTGGCGGGCCGAGGGCGATTAACCTATTGGGCTCGACCGAGCGGAGCCCTCTTCCGAGAGACCCATGGAACACATTCGCAACTTCTGCATCGTCGCCCACATCGACCACGGCAAGTCGACCCTCGCCGACCGTCTCATCGAGGCGTGCGGGGCGGTCACCCAGCGAGAGATGAAGGAGCAGATCCTCGACTCGATGGACATCGAGCGCGAGCGCGGCATCACGATCAAGAGCAACACCGTCACCCTTCTCTACAAGGCCAAGAACGGAAAGCAGTACACCCTCAACTTGATCGACACGCCGGGTCACGTCGACTTCTCGCACGAGGTGCGACGGTCCCTGATGGCGTGCGAGGGAGCCATCCTCATCGTCGATGCTTCGCAGGGCGTCGAGGCGCAGACGGTTGCGAACCTGTACCTGGCGCTCGAGCACAACCTCGAGATCCTGACCGTCGTCAACAAGATCGACCTACCCGCCGCCGACGTCGAGCGCGTGCAGGAGGAGATCGACGCGGAGCTGGGGCTGGACCCCTTCGATATCGTCCGCTGCTCGGCCAAGAAGGGCATCGGCATCGAGGAAGTGCTCGAAGGCGTGGTCAACAAGCTTCCGGCACCGACAGAGACGGAAGGCGCTCCGACGCGAGCCTTGATCTTCGACGCGCAGTACGACGCCTATCGCGGCGTGGTGATGCTGGTCCGCGTCTTCGATGGCGAGCTTCGGCCAAAGCAGTGCATCGAGCTGATGCACTCGGATCGCAAGTACGACATCGAGGAGGTCGGCTATCTCAAGCTCAAGCGCGAGAAGGCCGATCGATTGGGTCCGGGCGCGGTGGGGTACGTGATCGCCGGGATCAAGACGATCCGTGACATCGAGATCGGCGACACGATCACCGACGGTGAGCATCCGGCTCCCGAGCCGTTGCCTGGATACCAGCCGGCCAAGCCGGTGGTGTTCTCCTCGATCTATCCGATGTCGGCCGACGACTACCAAGACCTCACGGCGGCGATGGAGAAGCTCGCGCTCAACGATGCCTCGCTCACCTACGAGAAGACGTCTTCGGTGGCGCTCGGCTTCGGATTTCGCTGCGGCTTCCTCGGCCTCCTGCACCTCGACGTCGTTCAGGAGCGTCTCCAGCGCGAGTACGACATGTCGCTCATCCTCTCGGCGCCGTCGGTGCTCTACTTCGTCTATCTCCACAACGGCGAGAAGCTGAACATCGACAACCCGGCGCTCTTCCCGGATCCGGCGACGATCGAGCGCGTCGATGAGCCGTTCATCAAGGCGCAGATCATCATCCCCGAGCAGTACCTCGGACCGGTGATGGAGCTGTGCCTCGAGCAGCGCGGCGAGAATACCGCATTCCATTACCTGTCGCCCGGCCGCGTCGAGGTCTCCTCCGAGATGCCCCTCGCCGAGGTGCTCTTCGACTTCTACGACCGGTTGAAGGGGCTCACGCGCGGCTATGGCTCGTTCGACTACGACCTGCTCGACTACCGGACGACCGACATCGTCAAGGTCGACATCCTGGTGAATCACGAGCCGGTCGATGCGCTCTCCCAGCTCATCCATCGCGACAAGGCCCGGCCGCGCGCCCTACGCTACTGCGAGAAGCTCTCGGAGAAGATCCCCAAGCAGCAGTTCAAGATCCCGATCCAGGGAGCCATCGGCGGCACGATCATCGCCCGCAAGACGATCAGCGCCTTCCGCAAGGACGTGACGGCCAAGTGCTACGGCGGCGACGTCTCGCGCAAGCGCAAGCTGCTCGAGAAGCAGAAGAAGGGCAAGGCCAAGATGAAGATGATCGGCTCGGTCGAGATTCCTCAGGAGGCCTTCGTCGCCGTGCTGCGCAACGAGTCCAAGGAGTGAGCTCCTGACCGGCCCGGGCCTCTACCTGCACGTCCCGTTCTGCTCGGCGATCTGTCCTTACTGCGACTTCGCCGTCACGACGGGCGGAGCCGACAAGCGGCAGGCCTTCGCCAAAGCGCTGATCCGGGAGATCGAGCTGCGAGCCGATGGGGCACCCGGCTTCGGGCGCTTCGACACGATCTACTTCGGCGGCGGCACGCCCTCGGCCCTCGAGAGCGAGTGGCTCGCAGACATCATCAGCGCGGCCCGAACCAGCTTGCCCGTCGAAAGGGACGCCTGGATCTCACTCGAGGTGAACCCCGAGGACGTGAACGAGCGGAGCGTGCGTGCCTGGCGAGCACTGGGCGTACGCACGGTCAGCTTGGGGGTGCAGTCCTTCGACGACGACGAATTGAAGTTCTTGGGACGGCGTCATCGAAGAGCCGAAGCCGAGCAGGCGATCGCGGTGGCAAAGGACGCCGGCTTCGACATCGTGTCCGTCGACTTGATCTTCGGGCTTCCGACGCAAGGCCAGTCCGGTTGGGAAGAGAGCCTGCGGCACGCGGTGAGGCTCGGTGTCGACCATGTCTCCTGCTACCAGCTCACGATCCATGAAGGGACGCCCTTCGCCAAGCGCAAGGAGACGGGGCGGATCGTCGAGCTCGGCGACACGGAGCAAGCAGACCTCTTCGAGGCGACGCGCGCGGTGCTCGAGGCCGAGGGCTTCCTGGGCTACGGGGTCTCCAACTTCGCTCGCACGCCGAACCACCGCTCTCGCCACAACGACAAGTACTGGCGTCACGTGCCCTATCTCGGCGTCGGACCATCAGCCCATTCGTTCGACGGCCGGTCGCGATTCTGGAATGAGCGCGATACCAAGGCCTGGCAGGCTTCCTTGCTCGAAGGCCGGCTCGCCGTCGCCGGCGAGGAAGCACTCTCCGACGAAGAGCTGGCCCTCGAAGCGATCATGTTGCGACTCCGCACGCTCGAAGGCCTCGATCTCGAATGGATGCGTCAGCGCTTCGGCGTCGACCTCCTCGCCGAGAACGAGGCGTTGATCGGCCGGTATGTCGAAGAAGGCATGGCGAGATTGAACGGTCGCTCACTCGTCCTGACGCCGCGTGGTCTGTCGATCACGGACTCGGTGGCTGCTTCGTTGAAGCTCGGGTGACGGGGACCGGGTCCCTGCCTCACGAGCGGCCCTCAGCCGGCGTCTTCGTGCTCGGGAAGGCTGTAGGCGCCATCGGGACCGTGGATCTCGCGCCCGGTGACGGGCGGATTGAAGACGCACACCAGGCGGAGCTCGGTCTCGGCCTTGAGAATGTGACGATCGTGCTTGTCCAGTGCGTAAAGAGTGCCCGGCGCGATCGGGTGCACCTCGTCGGTCTCCAAGTCGGTGATCGAGCCCGTGCCTTGGTAGCAATACACCGCCTCGAGGTGATGCTTGTAATGCATCTGGAACTCGAGTCCCGGCGGGAAGACGGTCTCGTGCATCGAGAAGCCCATGCCCTCGCTCTTCAAGAGGAAGCGATAGCTCGTCCACCCGTCCGGGCTGATGACTTCTCGTTCGGTACCCTTCAGCTCGTCCAGCTTGACGATCTTCATCATGACTCCTGCTTTGTGTCTTGGGGTCGAGACCGGGCACCAGAGCACAAGTCCATCGAGGATGCAAGTTGAAGCGCGGCGCGCCTGGCATTCAGCGCCGAAGGTCCGGCACATGACAGCATTGGGTTGTCCGGATCAGGATGGTCACTCGCGGCCAGCGGTGAGGCTCGGGGCGCGACTCGGGATGGCGGCGTGGCATCGCGAATCCGTGGTTCCGACCTCGGGGATTGCGCGGGCTGTTATACACTCGGCGGCGTCCGGCCGAAGGAGGCGCGGATGCACGAGAATCCGTCGACACGAAGGGAAACAGCCTTGGACCTCGAAGGCAAGACACCCGAGATCGAGTACCCCTGCCAGTGGAATTACACCGTCATCGGCTCCGACCAGGAGCGACTTCGACTCGCCGTCGTGACGGCCGTGGGTGAAGCCGAGCACGATCTCGACTTCTCCCATCGCAGCTCGAAAGGCAGCTACGTCTCACTGAAGCTCCGCGTCCAGGTGCTGGACGATGAGCACCGGCGCGGCCTGTTCGAGTGCCTCAGTCAGCATCAAGACGTCCGCTTCGTCCTGTAGGGCGCACTCAGAACACCTGAAAGCGCTGCTCATCCTGCAGTCCCGTGGACGTCTCGACCTTGAGCTGCACCCAGAGAGTATTCGTCGCCGGCGAGAGCTCGATGTCCTCGAAGTAGACGCGCCGGGCCGGAAGCTGCACCGTGCCGCGGCGGTAGGCGACCGTCAGCTCGAACGTCTCCGATGTCGCGAAGTTGAGCGAGACGTCGGTCAGCTCGCCGGCGACCGCCTGGTTCAGCTCGACCTCGACCGACGAGATCCAGTCGGACTCGGCGCCGCCGATCGAGACCGACGCCAGCTCGAACCGCTCCTGACGCTCCGGAGCCTGACAGCCGACCAAGATAAGCATGACGATCCAGATGCTCGACACCTTCATCGCTTCATCCCTCCCCGAGACCATTCTGTGATGCGCGGCGGACGGACGTGGCGCTCGCCACGCGCAACCGTCGCCCGCATTATTCCGCGGCCGTTGCGGAAGGGGGAGAGGAAACCGGGGGGAACGTGGCGCGGCGGGAGGTCGAACGGCCCTTACCGAGGCCTGGCACGGAGTGCCAGCCCTGAAGGGTCAGGCCCTTCGGGCCCCGGAGTTTGGCCAACTCAGAGCGAGGACCGATCAGGCCAGGCCCGAAGGGCCCTGGAGATTGGGGCCCGAAGGGCCGTCAGCGAGTAGCCCCTGGCGGGGCCGGTCCTCCGGCCCAAGCCTGGGGTGGGTATGCAATGATGATGTTTTCATCACGCGCCCTGAAGGGGCGCTGGCGGCTGGGCGCGTCGACCGGGACGATGAGCGAAGAGCGGCGCCGCCGCCCTTTCAGGGCGGGGGAAGGCGTTGTATCCGGGCCCGTAACCCAGGCCTTCGGCCTGGGCTACACGCTGTCGGGCCTTCGGCCCTAGGGACCCAGGCCCTCCGAATGGCCAAACTCCAAGGCCCTTCGGGTCCGAATGGCCAACTTCCAGAGCAAGGAGTGCCCAAGTCGGAGCGAGCCAACTGAGGCGCACCGTCCTGACGAGACTGTCGACTCAGAAGGCCCCCTTGCTCGGCGCTTCTCCGCTCGATCGTCAGCACCGTCGAGGAAGTGGCTCCCAGCTCGGCAGCCGCTTCCCGTTTCGGTCGCGCGGGCTCTGGTTTGACTGCCTGTTTCAAGTCGGAACGGGGAGGGTCGTCACCAATGAAAGGGAGAGAGCCGCGAGCGCAGTACCGGGCGCTGCGCTTACGGCTCTCACCCTCCTGATGGGCGAGGGCCTTTCCGTCCCGGTCATCTCCAAGGCGCTCGGAACGAGGAC
>JAVJTD010000515.1:0-26519 GCA_040219065.1 Planctomycetota bacterium | reverse complement strand
AGACAGCGCACGGCGATGGAGTGCCCAAGCCGAGCGAGCCCGTGACCGAGTCAGTTGGTGAGGGCTTTGCGCAAGCGAGCTTGGGCCGGGGCAAACCCGCTCGCGCCCATCCCCGAAAAGACAGCGTCCCCGGTGGATCGGAATCCACCGGGGACGCTTCAGAGGATGATGTTCTCGGGTCGCTCAGCGCTTGGCGGGCGGCTTGTAGCCGGGAAGCTCCTTCGGCGGGTTCGCCTCGAGAGCCTTCAGCGCGAGCTCGATGGCCTTGTCGAGCTGCGGGTCGGCGCCGTCCTCGATGATCGACTTGGGATACTCGATCACCTCGTGATCCGGCGACACGCCTTCGTTCTCCACGGCCCAGTTGCCTTCGGTGTCCATGACACCAAAGCTGGCGGCCGTGACCATGCCACCGTCCATGAGCGGCGGGTAGCCGGAGATACCGACCAGGCCACCCCAGGTGCGTGTACCGACGAGCTCGCCGACGCCTTCCTTCTGGAAGGCCCAGGGCATCCAGTCACCACCCGAGCCGGCGTACTCGTTGATGACCATGACCTTGGGTCCGGCCATCATGCCGAAAGGCGTACGACCGACCCAGCCTTCGCGGTTCATCCAGTACGACATCGGCTCGCGAGACAGCGTCTCGATGACGTAATCGGCGACCTTGCCGCCACCGTTGTAACGCTCGTCGAGGATCAGGCCGTGCTTATCGATCTGGCTGAAGAAGTCGCGATCGAAGGCGGCCTTTCCTTGTGAGCCGGTGTTGGGCATGTACACGTAGGCGAGGCGACCGCCAGACTTCTCCTCGACACGCTGACGGTTCTGCTCGATCCAGGTGAGACGGCGCAGTGACCCTTCGCTCCGAAGCGGAACGACGGTGCTGTTGCGCGAGTCCGACCCGTCGGCATTGCCGGAGACGGTCAAGGAGACCTGCTGATCGGCCGTGTTCTCGAACACCTCGTAGAGGTTGTCCGTGGCCGTCACGGGCCGACCGTTGACCGAGATCAGGTAGTCCCCTTCGTTCACGTCGACACCTGGCTCGGTGAGCGGCGCGCGCAGATCGGGATTCCAGTTCTGGCCCTGGAGGATGCGAGTGATCTTGTAGCGATCGCCGTCGACCTCGAAGTCGCAGCCGAGCAGGCCGACCGAGATGCCGTCGGGTGCATCGGGACGCTCGCCGCCGCCACGGTAGTTGTGGCCGCAGGCGAGCTCACCGATCAGCTCGCCGATGATCATGTTGAGATCGTCGCGATGCTTCACGTGCGGCAGGAACGCCGACCAGCGCTCCCACATGGCCGGCCAATCGACACCGTGCATGTTCGGGTCGTAGAAGTAGTCGCGCTCGATGCGCCACACCTCGCGAAGGATTTGCGGCCACTCGGCGGTGGGATCGACCTTCACCTTCACTTTGTCGATCGCGAGCGCCTTGGCGTCCTTGCCCGCGGCATTGCGGATCTCGAACTGGCCGCGCGCCGAGGTGAGCATCCACTTGCCGTCCGCCGAGATGTCGAACCCGTTGATGCCCTTGTCGATCGAGTCCGTCTTGCGCTCTTTGAAGTCGAAGCTCATCAGCTCGGACTGCCCGCCCTGCGGCACGCTCATGTAGAGCAGCTTGCTGCCCAAGGACGCGAGGTTGCCATACCGGCCCGCGGGAATCGGGAGCGCCAGGATCCTCTGGCCCAGACCCTCGGTATCGATGCCCGGCAGGTCCTTGCCCTTCTTCTTCTCGGCGTCGTCCTTCTTCTCTTCGGACTGGGCGAGCTCGGCGCCTTCGCTCGGAGCGTCAGTGGCTTCGTCCTTCTTCTCCTCGGACTCCTCCTTCTTGTCCTCCTCCTTCTCCTCCTTCTTCTTGGCGTCGTCCTTCTTTTTCTCGATCGCCTCGTCGCTACGCGGTGCGAGCGGATGCTCGCCGTCCTGCTGCAGAACGGCGACGTAGAGGTTGCCGCTGAAGTCGCCCGGATTGACGCTCATGTCGAGACCGAACTGGGTCGGGCCCGCATCGACCGAAGCGAAGAAGAACAGGTGCTTCTGATCCTGCGAGAAGGCCGGCGAGCTCGCGTAGGCGAAGTCGTCGGTCACGGACGTCGTCTCCTTCGTCTCGAGCTCGTAGAGCGCGATGTGATCGAAGAGCGTTCGCGGGTTGCGATTCTCGAATGCGATCCACTTGGAATCGGGGGACCAGGTGAAGCCGGGACGCAGCTCGCCGAGCGAGCCCTGCGGACGGGCGACCTCTTGGACCTCGCCCGACTCCAGCGTGACGTAGGCCAGACGGTTGAACTTGTCGTAGAAGGCGATGTGCTTACCGTCGGGGCTCCAGGTGGGCTGGTTGTAGAAGCCGCCCGTGTCGCCTGCGTTGCCCAGCTCGAAGGCCTTCGGCTTCTCGCGTCCCAAACGGTCTCCGACGTAGAGCTGGTACTCGCCGCTCTCGTCCGAGAACCAGGCGATCTTTTCGCCGTCGGGTGACCAGGCCGGGCTGCGCTCGTGGACGCCCGGGCTCTGAGTCAGGTTGCGCGGATCGCCGTGCTCGCGCGGCAGCGTGATGATCTCACCGCGGGCTTCGAAGACGGCGCGCTGTCCGTTCGGAGCGATGGAGGCCGAGCGGACGGAGCCGCGACCGACCTCTTGCCAGCGGGCGCGCGCGGCGAGGCCGTCGGCCCGAACGCGGATGCTCAGACGCTCGATCTCGCCGGTGGCCGGGTCGAGCTCGTGGATCGCTCCGCCTTGCTCGAAGACGAGCGCGTTGCCGCCCGCGTCGATGCTGCGAATGTCGAAGTCGGCGAAGTGGGTGAGCTGCTCGACGCTGCCCGAGCCCGGACGGTAGCGGTAGAGATTCATGACGCCGTCCCGGTCGGACGCGAAGTACACCTGGCCGGCGAGGAAGTTGGGGTAGGTGTCGCTGGCGCGGACGTGGGGGACGACCTCCACGTCGTGAGTGCTCGTGTCGTAGATCCAGACCGGCGGGATGCGACCGCCGCGGTAGCGCTTCCAGGTGCCGAACGCGTCGGCGATCGGCGTGTAGACGATGTGGCTGGCGTCGTCGTCGTAGGAGGCGTGGGCGACCTTCGGGAGCGGGAGCTGCTCGGGCAAGCCGGAGGGATCGTCCCGATCGACGAGGTAGAGCTGGGCCGAGGGCATCAGGGCGTTGCGGCCGCTGACGAAGAGGATGCGCTGCCCGTCGGGATGCCAGTCGGCGACGTTGTCCGAGCCGGGGTGCCAGGTGAGGCGCCGCGGATTGCCGCCTTCGATCGGGATGACGTAGACGTCGGTGTTGCCGTCGTATTGACCACTGAAGGCGACCCACTCGCCGTCGGGGCTGATCTGCGGCGAAGTCTCGACGCCGGGGTTGCTCGTCAACCGGCGAGCATCACCACCGTCGCGCCCCACGACCCAGAGATCCTGGGCGTACACGAAGACGATGTGTTGGGAGGAGACGGTCGGGCTCTGGAGCAGCAGGGTCTCTTCGACCTCGTCGCTGTCCGAGTGGGCCAGGGTCGGCGTCGCCAGCGCGACCAGCCCGACCGCCGCGAGCGCGACTGCTCGCAAGTGGTTCTCGAGTCGGATCATGGGCTCCTCGTTTCTTTCGTAACGGAATCCGGAAATGCGTGGGGGGTCTCATGCAGGAGCATACGGCGCTCGGTGAGCAGGCGATAGACGTTTGCCGCCCGCGATCGGTCAGGTCCTCGAGAGAGTGAGAGCATCGACCGGGAACGCCGGACTGAGGTCTCGACGCCGGTGAGCTCAGCCCGCAGAATCGGACCAGCTCGCCACGCGGCGCGCTTCGCCTCTTACCGTCTCCCCGGAGCCGACCTTTCCCATGAACGATCCTGCTGAACGACTCGCCGCACTCCGAACGCTTCTGCGAGAAGAAGGTCTCACGCACTACTTGGTCCCGAGCAGTGACGAGCACTTGAGCGAGTATCCGCCCGCGTGGCGGCTACGGCGGCCTTGGCTCTCCGGCTTTACGGGCTCAGCCGGCGATGTGCTCGTCGGTATCGAGGACGCCTGGCTGTTCGTCGACGGCCGGTACCACGTTCAGGCGGCCGCCGAGCTGGCGGGCTCGGGGATCTCGCTCAGCCGCGTGGGGGCACCGGGACAGCTCACCCTGTTCGAGCATCTGCATCAGGTCGCCAAGGACACCGAAGGAGCGGTGGTCGGTTACGAGCCCTGGATCGTGTCGAGCGCTTTCGCCTTAGCGCTTCGCGAGGTCGTGGAAGGTGGCGGCGGCGACCTGAGGTCGGTGAAGAGCGAGCTCGTCGATCGCATCTGGCAAGACCGTCCGGTCGCGGTGAGGACGCCTCTGGTGCCGGTCGCCACCGAGTGGGCCGGCCGCCCGACGGGGGAGAAGCTGGCCGAGCTGCGTGCGTCGTTGCAGGAGCTCGGCGCCGATGCGACGGTGCTGGTCAAGCTCGATCAGATCGCATGGCTGACGAACTGTCGGTCGGCCGATGACGTGGCCTTCAACCCGGTCTTCGAAGGGTACGCCTGGGTCGACGCCGAGCAGCTCGTCGTGTTCGTGCACGGTGGCAGCGAGCGACTGCCCGAGGGGCTCGATCTGCCGGGCGTGCGATTCGAGGATTACGAAGGGTTTCGGAGCTTCCTCCAAGCGCGCTCGGAGGGTGGATCGGTATTGCTCGATCCGACGGGCATCACCCGCGGCGTCGAGGCATTGCTCGAGCAGCGGGATCAGCAGATCCTCCTCGCTCCCAGTCCGGTCGAGGCGGCCAAGGCCCGCAAGAACGAGCAGGAGCGCGATGGCATGCGGCGCGCGAATCGTCAGGCCAGCGCCGCCAAGACGCGCTCGCTCTGGTGGGTGAAGGACACCTGTGCGAAAGGTGAGACCGTGACCGAGCGCCGATTCCTCGAGCACATCGAATCGACCTACAGGCAGATGAAGGATTATTGGGGCTTGAGCTTCCGGACGATCTCGGCGGCGGGTGCCCACAGTGCGTTGCCGCATTACGGCAATGCGGATGACACGCCCTTGAAGAGCGGCGAGCTCTTCCTGATCGACTCGGGCACCCAGAATGCGGGAGGGACGACCGATGACACGCGAACGATCGTCATCGGTCAGCCGAGCGCCGAGCAGCGGCGCATCTACACCCTGGTCCTGAAGTGCCACATCGCTTCGGCCGCCCAAGTGTTCCCCGCCGGCACGCCCGGCTCGGCCCTCGACGCCCTGACCCGCGCGCCGCTATGGGCCGCCGGCCTCGACTACGATCACGGCACCGGCCACGGTGTCGGCTGCTTCCTGAACGTGCACGAGGGTCCGTTCGCCTTGTCCGATCAAAAGCGTAAGCCCTTCGCCGCGACTCCGCTCGAAGAAGGCATGATCACCTCCATCGAGCCTGGCTACTACCGCGAAGGCTGGGGCGGCATCCGCATCGAGAACCTGTACTTGATCGTCGAAGACCACGTCGACGAGTCCGGCCGCCAATGGCTCCGATTCGACTCACTCACCTTCATCCCTCTCGAAGACGAGCTGATCGACGTGGATCTCTTGGACGCCCAAGAGCGCGCCTGGCTCGAAGCCTATCGATCCCGCACCAAACAAGAGCTCACCAGCGAGCTGACCCAAGAAGAGCTCGCCCGTTTGTGATCTGAGACCAGAGCCAAGAACCAGAGCCCGCGCGACCGGAACGGGAAGAGGTCACCGACCTGGAAGCTACTTCCTCGACATCCCTGACGATCGAGCGGAGAGACGCCGAGCAAGGGGCCGCTTGGAGTGCGCTGTTGAACGTTCGAGAAGGCCCAAGCTCGCTCGAGCAGAGCTCTCACCGACAGACTCGGCCTTTGACTCGCTCGACTTGGGCACTCCATTGCACCGTCGCCCGGAATTACCTTCCCACCGCGATCAGCTGAGTACGGGTGCGGAAGTACAGAGCGCCACGGACGATGGCTGGAGTTGCCAGGCAGGACTCGCCGAGAGAGTGAACGCCGACGACGTCAAAGGTCTCGCCGGCCCGGACGATGTGGACCTCGCCTTCCTCGCTCGTGACGTAGATCTTGCCGTCACCCGCTACCGGGGACGCCGTCCAGCCCGCGCGGCCTTCGCCGAGGCGCTCGCGGTACAAGAGCTCACCCGTTGCCGGGCGGTAGCAGCTCAGGACGCCCGTGTCGTGGCACAAGTACAAGAGGTCTCGATAGACCAATGGCGTCTGCATGTAATTGCCTCGGCGCGTCTCGCTCCAGGCGAGGTGACCGGACTCGGGGTCGGGATCGAGCTCGCCGCGAGCGTCGACCGGGATGGCGTAGATGGGTGATTGCCGGCCGTGAGCGTTCGTGATGAAGATCAGGCCGTTCCAAACGATCGGTGTGGGAACCGGAACGTCGCCGCCGCCGTGCATCCACCAGAGCGGCTGGCCGTCTTCGAGCGCGTAGCCGCCGATGCGCTGGTAACCATTGGCGACGACTTGTGGCTCCTTTCCCTGCATCACTACCGTCGGCGTACCCCAGGTCGGGAGCTCGTCGCGCTCGGTCTTCCAGACGGTCTCGCCACTCTCCAAATCCAGAGCCGCGAGGTAGCTGCCCTGCTGCTGATCACATTGGATGAGGATGCGGTCGCCGTGGATCACCGGTGAGCTCGCGAAGCCCCATTGGTACTGAGGATCGTCGTACCCCGGCGCGCCGACGTCGAGGAAGCCGAGGTCGCGTCGCCAGCGCAGCTCGCCGTCCATCGTGTGACAGTACAGCCCCTCCGAGCCGAGGAAGGTGACGACCACCTCTCCGTTCGTGGCCGGAGTCGCGTTGGCGTGGGTTGCCTTCGGATGGCGCTTGAGGCGTGGCACGCCGCGGTGGAGCTCCCGCTCGAAGAGCCTCGCGCCAGTCTCGCGGTCGATCGCGAGCAGGCGGAAGCTGTGCTCGCCTTCCTCGGGGACGGAATCGCCCGAGCCGTACAGGCCGATCTTCAGCTCGGAGTCCCCATCCAGACGCACGGCCGCCAAGACATACAGCCTCTCGCGCCAGGCGATGGGGCTCGAGTGGGCGAGGCCCGGGAGCGTCACGCTCCACCGAATGCCCTCTCCGGTCTCGACATTCCAGGACTCGGGAAGGGGATGACCGTCCGAGACGCCCCGGGCCTGGAAGCCTCGAAACGACGGCCAGCTCGCGTCGGGCGGATCGGAGCACGGGACGAGGGACAGGCACAGCGACAAGAGGATCGATGTCACGGCGGTGCTCCTTGCCGGTGAGGACGGAGGGTGCCTCGGAGCGCTCCAAGGCCCAGGCTTCGGCGAGGTTGGCCGTCGCGACGAAGGAAGTCAACCGTCTCCACGGACCGCGAAGGCTGCGCTCTGTGCGTAGGCACTGCCTTCGACTCGATCGACGCGACCCACGTGGGCGGCCGTTTTCACCTCAAAGTCCTTATCCAGGCGCTCGATGAAAGCAGCGGAGGCGGCGCCAGGAGTGCTGTCGGGAGCGCGCCCCGCCGCCGATGAGTCGGACTCGCGAGGACCGGAGTGAACCCAGACGGAACAGGTCGGGCCAGGACAATGACCGCCATCGCCGTGGCTGTCCTGGTCTTCGTGCACATCCTCTGCTTCGCGGCCCTGACGGATGCCGTGCCCAAAGACGGTGAGCTCGCCTGGTTGCGGGCGGCTCAGGGCCGACCGGCCGCGCCAGGAACGCCGACGCTGTGGCCCGTGTATCCGTCCGCCGTGAGCGCCTTCCTGCCTCTCGGCCTCTCGCCTCGGACGACGGCTCTCCTCGTGAACGCTCTCGCCTCGGCGATGCTCGTCGTCCTGACGTTCCTCCTCGCTCGAGCCCGCGGAGGAGCGACCGCGGGTCTGTTGGCCGCGATCCTGATCTCGAGCATCGATCCGCTCCTGCGGGCGCAGCGAGAGGTCGCACCCTGGATGCTCGTGCTCGCCCTCTTGATAGGCTTCGCCGCTTGCTTGCCGCCAGCGTCCCGGGACCGGCGTCCCTTCGCCTGGAGTGCCTTGTCCGGCGTCCTCTTCGGAGTGGGCCTTTTGACCGATCCCCGCTTCGGCCTGGTCGCGGGCGCCCTGATCTCGATGGCGTTCCTCGACGGGCTCACGATCCGGCGCCTCGCGGCCTTGCTCGCCATCGCCTCGGCAATCGCCACGCCCTGGTACGTGAGCCACTGGAAGGGCGGCCTGCTCCTCTTGGACGCAGGCGATACGATCGGCATCTGGAACTCGGCCCACGGAGTGGCCCCGGGGTGGACCTCCATCGTCGGTGTCGGCTGGTGGCTCTTGATGGTCCCGGCCCTCTGGCCAGGCCTCCACAAGCCTCGAGCCCGGTCGGCGAGCCTCGCGTGGCTGGCGAGCGGCGTCGCCCTGCTCATGCTGGCTGCGCCTTCGGAGCGAGGGCAGGCGGTCCTCTGGATCCTGCCGCCCTTGGCCGTCTTGGCAGCCATCGGACTGGCTGGCGTTCCGTCGCCGGTGTTCCGAAGGGTGGCCTACGGTGCGGTCTTGGGTATCGCCGTCATCCATCAAGCCTGGATCCCGTGGGCGTCCGGCCTCGTGCCCGAGCCCGGAGCTTCGAAGCTCGCCTTGCTCGAGCCGCTCCCGAGATCTCGGAGGGAGGACCTGTGGCACGCGCGGGCCGTCGTTCACGTGATCGAGGCCGATGCCCGCGATCGCGTCTCGCCGTTGGCCCTCGTCCTCGTGGCTGACCCGATGCTGTCTCCCGAGAGGCTGCGTTGGCTAGCGGGGAGCTCCCGTTCGCGAATCGTCGGCCCGCCCGCCTATCGGCCCATCGGCTGGGTCGATCATCATCACCTCGGTGTCGATGCGTGGATCGATGCCGACGTGCTCGTGATCGGGTCCGGGCCGAGGGTCCGTGACAGGCACTACTACCGAAGTGGCCTGAGCAGCGCACTCCGAACCTATGCCCGGCCGTACCTCGATGCCTTTGATCTCGTGTTCAGCCGGAGCACGCCGAACAGCAACCTCGAGCTCTGGCGACGGGCCAGGCCGTCGACCGATTTCGAGAAGACGCGTCTGCTCGAAGCCGCGAGCGTCCTCGATCCGGACGACGACGAGGCCTTTCGAGCCCTGGCGTCGGTGTACCGCCAAACGGGTGATGAGCCCCTGGCCCTGGCCGCGACCGAAGCGTCTCGGGCGCTCTCGGCCATCGAGAAGGGCCGGGTCAAAGAAGCCCTTCGCATCTGGAACGCGCTGATCGCGCAGCATCCGCGCTCGATCTTTTCGCGCATCGCATTGGAAGACCTCGACCGAATGAGACGACTATGATCCGCCGCTCAGTGCCTCACGCTCTTCTCCTCGCGCTCTTCCTGGGTGCCTGCTCGAAGGACCGCAGCGACGAGCCGATCGTCGCGGTTCGCGACCTGCTTCGGCCCGAGCTGGTCGAGCAAGGCTTGCACGCCTTGCGGGAAGCGACACCCGAGCGGACGATCCGCGATTGGGGATTCGATGCCGACCAGGGCCTCGCCCAGGCTGGCTGGTTGATCAATGAGAACATGAAGCTGAGCCGTCGCTCGGCGGACGGACTGCATTTCGAGCTCTCGCAGGCGTGGCCGTTGATGCACCTTCCCGAGGTCCCGGCCGCATCCGACTTCAATGCGGTGATGATTCGCATGCGCAGCGCGGGCGGCCCGGGTCATACCGGCGCCGTCGTCTGGAACTGGACCGTGGGAGAGCGCGGCGAGAAGCGCTTCGACCTGCACGGCGACCACCAGTTCCACGACTACGTGGTGGTGCTCGGGACGCACCCCAAATGGGGGCAGCCCCTGCACGAGTTCGGGATCAACCCTTTGTTCGTCGTGACCAGTGCACAGCGCTCCGACATCACGATCGAGCGCATCGCGCTTCTCGAGCTGTCACCGGCCACCTTGCTGGGAATCGAGGGCTACTCGAGCGAGAGCTCGGGCTGGAGGGTCAAAGGCGAGACGCGGCCGAGCCTGGCGATGTCGCTCGGTCAGTGGAAGTCGATTCGTCTCACGCCTGGCCGCGGAAGCAGCCTCATCCTCGAGGGGACCTTGCCGCCTTCGCTGGCCAAGGAAGGGGAGGGCGCGCGGTTCGAGGCGTGGGTGGTCGAGGATGGTGAGCGGCACCGACTCTTCGAAGAGACGCTCGTACGGACGGCGGCTCATCCCGAGCCGCACTTCGAGGAGACGGCGAGGCTGGATCGCTGGGCCGGAGACTCGATCGAGATCGAGCTGCGTGTGCGGCATCCGGACGGTGGTCGCCCAGCGGCGCACGGCGGACTCTGGGTGGAGCCCCGGCAGATCGAGCGAGGCCCTTTGAGGGAGCATCGCCAGAAGCCGCGTCGCATCGTGCTGGTGACCGTCGATACGCTGCGCGCCGACTACCTGCCGAGCTACGGCGACACGATCACCAAGACGCCATTCTTCGATTCCCTGGCCAGGCGCGGCGCGCGCTTCGACGTGTGCTACTCGACCGCCAATGCGACCAATCCGTCCCATGCGTCGATCCTGACCTCACTCAGCCTTCAGGACCACGGCGTCTACGACAATGACACGCGGTTGTCACTGGCACCCGAGACCATCGCGACATTGCTCGCGAAGGAGGGCTATCGGACGGCCGCCATCGTGAGCGCACCTCACCTGTCCGCTCGCCATTCCGGGCTGGGGCGAGGCTTCGATATCTACGATGCTCCTCGGCCGCTCACGCCTTATCCGCAGGCCTCACAGACGACCGAGCGTGCCTTGCGGCTACTGTCGCGAACCGGTCAGGAGCCGCTGTTCCTCTGGGTGCACTACTTCGATCCGCACATCCCCTATCGCGCGCCCGAGCCCTATTCGGGTCAGTATTACGATGACGATCCGTCTGCACCCTTCCATCCGGGCCTGGGCGAGCTCGCCCTCGAGCCGGGCTGGGAGGAGCATCCCTATTGGAGCTTCCTCCGCGGTGTTCGGGATCCCGAGTGGCTGAAGGCTCAATACCGATCGGAGATCAGCTACGTCGACTCCGAGATCGCTCGTCTGAAAGCGCGCCTCGATCGCATGCCGGGTGGACGCAATACGCTCTTCGCATTGACGTCCGACCATGGAGAGTCGCTCGGTGAGCATGGCGTGTCTTACGAGCACTTCGGCCTGCACGACACCGTCACCCGCGTACCGATGTTCCTCGTGGGGCCCGGTGTCCCCGAGGGCCATACCGTCACCTCGCCGGTCTCCACCCTGGATATCGTGCCAACGATCCTCGACATGGCGGGCCTCAGAGCACCCGAGGAGCTCCGCGGTCAGTCCCTCGTCCCCTACCTCGCCCAGCCCGACTTCGAGGCCGATCGACCGATCTTCTTCGAGCACACGCATCGCTGGCAGGTGGGCGTTCGATCGAACGATTACAAGCTGCTCCATTCACTCGTCGATGCGGAGTGCCACACCGAGTATCAGTTCCGAAAGGATGAAAAGGAGCTCTATCAGCTCCTCTCCGATCCGGAAGAGCTGGACGACCTCTCGGAGCGACACCCGGCCTTCGTCGAGATCGGCGATCGGTTGATCCGCGCCTACCGCAATGCCCGCCACCAAGGTCTCGAAGCCGGCACCCAGCAAGTCGACCCCGCCATGGCCGCCGCATTGAGGCAGTTGGGGTACGCGAAGTGAGGGAGGTCGGCTGCACTAGGCCAGCGAGGCTCGCGGGTTGGTGGCGCCTATTGCTCGACCGCGGGCTTTGAGTAGTCCAGAGACTCCAACCCGAACCATCGTACGAGAGCGGCTCGAGCCGATTGAACCGCTCCGGAGACGGAGGCCGGTTCTCGCCAGTCTCGAATGTCCCACGGTCTTCCTTGCAGGGCCGGTGTCTGCTGACGCTCTTCTCGTGTGACGCGGGTAACTGGCGCTTCCCAACCGCTGCCGGAGGGCCTGATTGGCAGACTCGACGTCTTGCCGGCCCGAAAGCTCTCCAGGAAGCTCAGGTCCCAGAGAAGGACCATGCCGTCACCGCCTGAGGTCGCCAGGTATCGACCATCAGGGCTGGCTTGGATCACCCAGACCTCCGCCAGGTGTCCGGCCAGTCGGAATAGCTCACGCCCCGAGTCGGCATCCCAGAATCGAACAGTGAAGTCCGAGCCCGCGCTCACGACGGTGCGGGTGGCCGGCAAGAAATCGATGGAATAGACTTCACCCGTGTGCCCTTCGAGCAGCGCGAGCTCTTTCCCGGCTTCGAAATCGATAACTTGGATCGGCGAGCCGAATCGGCTTCCACTGCCGTTTCCACCGATCGCGACGAGCCTGCCTGCGTCATCGGCCGCGATCGCTTTGACCTGCCCGACCTTCTCGGCAAGACCTTCGAAGCTCGAGTGGCGATCCTCACCTCGGGTGAAGTCGGCTACACTGAGGCCACGCCGCGATTCGAATCCCACAAAGCTCGGCGGCAATGAGCAGAAGGAGTTGCATTGGTAAGGCGTGAACTCGGGGAGCCGCTGGGGCCGAATGAGCTTGCTCTGGGCAAGGTCTACGGGACCAACGACGGTGTCTCCTTGCATCTTGCCGGCCATCCACCATTGGCCGTTCAGGAACTCGATGTCGTGGATTCCAGATAGGCCCTCGGGAAGCGGCAGCTCCCTCCAATTTTCCGAGTCGTAGTCCACCAAGTGAAAGAGCCGCTGGGAGGTTACGACCAGTGCGGAGCTCCCCGAGACGTCGAGCGCGACGCGAGAGCTCGAGTTGATCTCGGTTCTTTCGAGGCGAATAGAGCGACCCGTTGGCAGGTCGAACACGACAGCGAGCGAGCCATCCGTGGATGCGACGAGTCGGTTACCGTCCGCGGAGAACGACAGATCGCGGGCGATCGGGTCTCCACGCACAGCCACGCGTTGGTAGGGATCGGCGTCCGGAATGTCGTCTCGGAAATTGGTTCGATTCGAGGTGTCCGGATACTCACCGAAGATCCGTCGAGACGACGCGACGCGCCCGGATAGCGCAAGGGCACAGGAGGTCGACTCGTCCAGGTTGCGAAGATCCCAATACAGACCAGCGGGAGACGAGGATAGCTTGCTGGCTCCGAGAGCGGCTCGAAACGCCGAGTCGAAGGCGCGTGCCTCGGATCCGAAGCGCCATTGCTCGGTGCTGATTCGAGATGCACGGGATCGAAGACTGACGGCGTCGGAGCGGTTCGTTTGAAGCGCCATGAAGAAGAGGGTCAACGAGGCGCCGATCAGCGCGATCCCAGCGCTGATTGCGACTCGAGAGCGTCGGCGACGCTTCTCACGCCGCCAAAGATCGTCGAACGGCGAGTCCACCAAACCGGAGATGATGCGGATGAGCGCCTTGGAGAAGCCCTCTTCGCTCAGGTTCGGTGCCAGAGGGGGATCAGCCGGAAGATCCGTGACTTGACCTCTGAGATCTACCCGGTGACGAAGAGCAGGCGGGAAGCACTCCTCCTTGGGTTCAGCGGCATTGGGCTTTCCGCGGGCGATCACCGCGAGGATGCGGGCTTGCGTCCTCCGCTTGAATCGTATGACTTCCTTGTTGACCCAGTGAGATCGGGCGGCCGCAGGGCTCGAGATGACGATCAGCTGCTCGGAGTCATCGATTGCACCGTCCAGTGCGGCACCGAGCTTCGCAGTGCCGGAGAGCTCGTCATCGTCCCGAAAGAACCTGCCGAGCTTGCGTTGACCGGCTCGAGCGAGGTGTCTCGGCAGCCGGTATCTCTCGAGGCTGCGATGCAAGCGTTTCGCGACTCGGAGGTCGGCCCGGCTGTAGCTGATGAAAGCTCGATACCGCTTGGGCGAGGAACTTTCGGCCGATCCGTCTTCGCGCTCAAAGAATGACTCGAAGATCCTCGAGGGGACTGGGAAGATCTCCAGCTGGCGCGTCTCGCTTCTAACCAGGTAGTCGTCCGTCTCGAATGCGCGACCGCTGGGAAGTGTGCCGGCTGCGAAGACGCGACGCGCTTCGAGACGGGGCGTCGGCACCAAGGCGCCATCAGTGGCACACTCGAATAAGAGCTCGAAGACGGACTCGTCGAAAGCGAAGATCTGGCCGTTGAGCTCCAGAAGCCAGGTGGGCGTCACACAGCTCCGACCATCGATGTGCAGATCCAGTCCTTCGTCACCGTTCGCTCTCAGCCGGATCGCCGAAGCGACGATTCGAGCTTTGCCTCGATACGCGGTGAATTCTGTCATGTCGCCCGTGTCCAATCGCAATGGATGCAATGGCGCTCGGCAGGGATCTTGGAAGCCGGATAGCTAAGAAAACCTCAGTCGGCCTCGCCGATCAATAGGAGCTGCTTTGGCGTGAGGTGCCAATGTAACGCGGAGCAGCTCGGTTGTGGGGCTCGGTCGATCGAGAGGTGGAGCAGGCTGCCGGGCTCGAAGGAGATGTCGCCGCGCTCGTCGCCGTAGAGGAGCCGGCTCGCCAGCTCGCTGATAAGGGGGAGGTGCCCGACGAGCAGGACGCTCTCGCCCCCGTAGGCGCCGAGCTCGATGAGGACCTGATCGTGCTCGCCGCTGGCGAGCCCTCGGCAAGTGCCGATCTCGATCTCGAGATCGAGCGAGTCGCGGATCTCGGCGGCGGTCTGTTGTGCGCGTCGCATGGGGCTGGCGAGGATTGCGTCGAACGACACGCCGAGACGCTTCAGGCCCAGGGCTTCGCCTCGCAGGAGCTCGACGCCCTCGGCGGTGAGTGCGCGCTCGGCGTCGCTCGGCGCGTGGTGCTCCGCGCGCCCGTGACGCATGAGGAAGAGGTCCATCGACTCAGCGCTCCTGGGTGAGCAGCTCGATGAGCGTCGCGACGCCGTAGCCGGTCGCACCTTTTCGGTAGTGTCCGTCGTCGCGCTCGGTCCAGACAGGAGAAGACATGTCGATGTGCGCCCAGGCCGGACCATCGACGAAGCGCTTGAGGAACAAGGCGGCGGTGGTGGCTCCCGGAGTGCCCGGCGAGCGCGGGATGTTTCCCATGTCGGCGATCGGCGACTTCATCCGGTCCCAGTACACCTCGTCGAGCGGCAGGGGCCACACCTTCTCACCGGCGCGCTCGGCCGCGGCCTGCACCTCGGCGCCCATCGAGTCGGGGCTCGAGAACAAGCCGCCGATGCGATCGCCGAGAGCGATCTTGCAGGCGCCGGTGAGCGTGGCCAGGTCGACGATCGCGTCGACACCCAGCCGGCAAGCGTAGACGAGGGCGTCGGCGAGGGTGAGACGGCCTTCGGCGTCGGTGTTGAGCACCTCGATGGTCTTGCCGTTCGAGGCGCGCAGGATGTCGCCGGGCTTGTAGGCCTTCTGGCCGAGCATGTTCTCGGTGGCGGCCGTGATGATGTGGACCTCGGCGCTCGGGGCGAGGCGACCGAGGATGCGCGCGACGCCGAGGACGGTACCTGCGCCGGACATGTCCTTCTTCATGAGGAGCATGTTGTCGGCGGGCTTGATGTCCAAACCGCCCGAGTCGAAGGTCACGCCTTTGCCGACGAGGGCGATCTTTCGCGTCGGCGTCGACCGAGGACGGTACGTCAGGTGGATGAACTGCGGCGGCTCGCAGCTCCCCCGCGAGACTCCGAGGAAGGCGCCCATGCCGAGCTCTTGGCAGGCGTCATCATCCAAGATCTTGATCTCGAGCGACTCCGCCTCGGCGACCTGCTGCGCCCAGCTCGCCAGGTACGATGGCGTGACCAGCTCGGCCGGACCGTTGATCAGATCGCGCGTGGCGGATGCCGCTTCCGCCACCAGCTCGCCGCGGCGCACCGCCTCGACCGCGTCGGTCTCGAGCAGGTGAACCGTCGTCCCTTGGCTCTTGAAGCGATCGTCGCCGGAAAGATAGCGATCGTAGCGATACACACCGAGGACGGCGCCCTCGACGAGGTGGCTCACGGGCGCACCGTGGGCGATCACCGCGGCGTCCCCGGCGCGATGTCGCTCGATCAGCCGAGCGATGGCGCCGCCAGCCAATCGGTACTGCTCGACATTCGGTGACTCACCGAGTCCGATGAGCGCGATTCGCGGGCAGCCTGCCTTGCCGCCGGTCCAGGTCACGACCTGCTCACCGGCCTCACCTCGGAAATCGCCGGCCTCGTGGATGCTCGAGAGCAAGCCGCCCAAGGAGGCGTCGAGTGCGTTCAGCTCGGATGGCAGGCCATCGGGACATGCTTTGACACAAGCTGTCAGGAGATCGACGCGGGTCGTGTCGCTCCAAGGGGATGGATTGCAGACGAATCTCATGACGAGCTCTCCTGAAGGTGCGGCGGTTTCTCGGCGGTGTCCTGGGGGACGGAGATTGTCGATTTCTGGCCCGACCGAGTCAACGTGCCTTCAGTCGACGGCGATCGCTCGCTGGTATCGGGGCGTCGCGAGTGAGATCATCCCGCGACGAGACACGGTTTGTAAGGAAGGTTCGATGAGCCCTGACAGCACGAGTTGGAACGCTCGATACCTCGAGACCAACACTCCCTGGGATCTGGGGAAGGCGACGCCGGCCTTCGAGGCGCTGCTCGCCAGCGATCTGGCGCCGATGCCAGGGAAGCTCCTCGTGCCGGGCTGCGGCCGGGGTCACGATGCCATCCTTTTCGCCGAGCACGGTTTCGAGGTGATCGGCATCGACTTCGCCCCGGCAGCCATCGATTTCGCCCGGGAGCTGGCCCGGAAGAGGGGCGTCGCGGCGCGCTTCGAGGTGGCCGACCTGTTCGATCTCCCGAGCGGGGACCTCGAGGCCTTCGATCTCGTCTTGGAGTACACGTGCTTCTGCGCGATCGAGCCGGATCGCCGAGACGACTATGCACGGGTCGTCTCGGAGCTCCTGGTCGAGGGCGGAGTGCTGCTGGGACTGTTCTTCCCGACGGGCCCGTTCGGATCCGGCGAGGGGCCTCCTCACCGCGTCACCAGAGACGATGTCGAGCAACACTTCGGGGAGCGGTTCGCGATCGAGCGCTTGGAGCCACCGGCCGTCTCGGATCCGGGCCGAGAGGGACTCGAGCTGTTGGGTCGCCTGAAGAAGCGATGAGCATTCGGGAGACGCTCCAACACAAGGACGAAGAGAGCTTCCGCTTCGTCAACCTGCGCCTCGGCCACCGGGGGATCGATCCGCTCGCGTACTTGGCCGGTCATTTGGCGGTCGTCCCTGTCGTCGGCATCGGCACGGCGGCGTACATCCTGGCCGATCTGGGAGCCACTCGTATTCGGCACGGCGCGGTCTTGCTGGTGACGCTGCTGGTGACCTGGGCTTTGAAGCGCGGGTTTCGCCGCCGGCGTCCGGCGAAGGTGATGCCGGCGAGGAGGCCGTTTGGCGGAGGGTTGCCGGTCCACGATGCTTCCTTCCCGAGCGGGGACACGGCACAGGCGGCGGCGATCGCGATGCTGCTGCACCTCGAGGGCGGGCTGGGTGCTTGGGTGCTGGCCTATCCGGCGCTCGTCGGCTGGGGACGGGTCGCTTTGGGGCTCCATTTCCCGGGGGATATCGTGGCCGGAGCGTTCGTCGGCTTCGGAGTGGGGGCCTGGGGCGGCTGGCCGTTGCCGGGTTGAGGCCGACGGTGCGCGATTCGCTTGGATGCCACCCGGTGTGGATAAGTGGAGAAGTGGCCCGATGAGTGAGCCTAGGGGAGATTGGCGGAAGGTTCTGCGGTGATGGCCTGCTGGAGATATCGGGATTCGTGCTCAAACCTTCGAGAACTCGAAGGTGTATTGCAATCGAGGTACATTTGACGGGGAGTTGGCTTGATCACACCTTCATCCCCCGGTATACTCGCCGCTCGTTGGGAAACCTTGCAGGTCAGGGCGGTCTGCTTTCGTCGCGCCGAGCTCATTTGCGCGTCGCTCCGTTCGGGTCTGTTCGAGGGCCTCGACTTGGGCGAATCGATTCTCGGGGCGGTATCGGGAGGGCGCCATGGGTCAGCTCGACGCGATGGCAGTCAAATCGTTGCTCCTGCTCTCCGGCGACGACGGGGGCCGGGAGGACGAGTCCAGCTTGCATCGGCAGCTCGGCGGCAATCGGCACATGAGGCAGCAGTGCCTGGTGGAGCTGGAGAGCCGCGGCTGGGTGAGCTGGATGAAGAAGGGCACGAGTGACGGAGCGGTCCAGCTCACCGAGGCTGGCCGCCGTGAGCTGCTCCAGCTCGAGCTTCCGGCTCTCGCCCGGTTCTCGGGCGGTCTGATGAACGGCTACCTGCGGTTTCTGCGGCGCCATCTGGTGCGCGAGGCGAGGCTTCCCAGCCTGAGCGTCGAGCCCACGAACGGGATGAGTGTGGTCGGCGAGAACGGCTCCGAGCTTCCTTTGAAGGAGGCCGTGGCCGAGATGGGCGTCGAGGTGATCGAGAATGGCGCGGCTTCGCAGCCCGATACGGTGCCGGACGGGGGCTGGACGTTCGAGGAGTTCAAGGAGCGTCTCCTCGAGCTGCATCAACGCCTGGACACCGAAGGCTCGTTCCAGGGCATGGTGCCGATCCATCAGCTCCGCGATCGCATGGGCGGAAGCCTGCCCCGAGACCAGTTCGACCGCTGGCTGATCCGCCTCGACACCGAGCGGGTCATCTCCTTGGACAAGATCACCAATACGCGAGAGACGAGCGAGAGCCAGAGGGCGGGTTCGCTGCAGCATCCCTACCGCGGACTGCTCTTCTATGTCTCGAGGAGGGGCCACTATGTCAGGCAGTAGCGACCTGGAGACGATCCAGAACCGTATTCTCACCGAGCCCAATCCCTTCGAGGATCGGGCCGTCGGCGATCCCTGGGACCGGGCGCCCATCACCGACGTCTCGTCGATCAACCGCAGCGCCTCGGACACGGTCTTCCGGCTGCTCGACAGCCTGCGCCGCGATCGTCAGACGCGGATCGTGCTGCTGCTCGGAGAGACGGGCGCTGGCAAGAGCCACCTGATCCACCGGGTGCTGCAGCAGCTCGGCGACGGCGGGCTATTCGTGCACGTCGAGCCGTTCGGCGAGGCCTCGATGGTCTGCAAGCACATCCTGCGCGAGATCGCGGTGAGCTTGGGGCGGAGGCGTCATCCCGGCGCCGCGCCGCAGATCGTCGAGTTCGCGGCCAGCGTCATCCGGGACACCTGGAAGCACCTCTTGATCTCGCGCGGTGCGAACAAGACGCCCAAGGGCCGGGAGCAGATCGAGAAGCTCGAAGGCAGCCTCGACTACGTCTTCAACTCCTTTCGAAGGCAAGACCGCTTCAAGCCGATCTACGAGGCGCTGATCACCTACCTGTGCGATGAGGCGCCCGATCTGGACCGCCAATTCCTCAAGACGTTCTTCCGCGTCCTCCACGACGAGGACCGGGCGACCGTGCTGGACTGGCTCAAGGGCAAGGACCTCGAGGATGAGGACCTACGGCGCATCGGTGCCCCGAGAGTCGTCCTGTCCGAGGACGAGGCATTCAACACGATTCGAGCGCTGGCGATCCTGTCGCGCTTCTATCGTCCGCTGCTGATCTGCTTCGATCAGAACGAGAGCTTGCTCTGGGGCGACGACGACTCGCGCTTCCAGGCGTTGGTCACCACGCTCTGCCGCGTCCACGACTTCACGCCCAACTGCCTGCTGCTCTTCACCTGCCTCAAGCAGGTCTGGGTCCACGACTATACGCGGCGTCTGCAAAAGCCCGAGATCGCACGCTTCGAGTCGCGTCCCGTGCACCTCGAAGGTCTCACGACCGAGTCGGCAGCCGAGCTCGTCGCCGCCCGCATGGGGAGGGTCTTCGGCGACGCCGAGCCGCCGTACCCGACCTATCCGTTCCGCCCCGAGTTCTTCGAGGAGTTCGCTGTACTGGGCTTACCGATGGCCCGCGAGCTCATCAACCTCTGCCTCGACCGCATCGAGGATCTGCGCACCTTCGGCCGCGTCCTCGAGATCACCAGCCCGATCCAGGCGACCGGCTCTGCACTGCGAGGCGGTGAGGCCGGGCCTTGGCCGTGGCAGCAGCATCTGGGCAAGCTGTGGGATTCGACGCTGAGTGATCTCGAGCGTTTGCGCGAGCAGCGAGTCGAGGAGGGTGAGATCGTCCTCGAGGGCGACTTCCCGCTCGACTTCGACGAAGGGACCTTGCGATGGACGCTCGGCCGGTGCTTCCACCGGCTCCAAGAGCACGACGACCGCATCGCCGGCTGCCACATCCTCCAGGTCGAAGAAGGCCTCGCCGACGACCACAAGGTCGACTTCGTGCTCACGGTCGAGCACAAGCATGGCACCGACCGTGTCGCGATCGTGGTCAACAACACCCGCAACGGCAACCGATTCTCGAGTCATCTGCAGTCGGTGCACGATTACCTCGAGGGCGGCGGCGCCAACCGCTTCTTCCTGGTTCGCAATGAGCCCGAGAGCGAGGGCTGGAAGCGGGGCCTGACGCTCCTCGAGCAGGTTCTGCGCTTCGGCGGCAGCCGCCTGCCGCTCGACTCGCGATCGCTCGTCGAGATCCTCACCTTCTACCGCCTCTGCAATCAGGCCCAGGCCGGTGACCTGGTGGCCGACGGCAAGGCGATCCCCCGCGAGCTCGTCGAGCAGTATGTGCTGGAGACCGGACGTCTGAGCTCGATTCCGCTCTTCGAGAAGGTCCTCCGCGAGGTCGTACGCATGGCTCGGCAGCAGGCCTACGACAAGGAGATGGAGTCCTTCCACACCGAAGAGGACGCCGAATCGGCCGTCGAAGAAGAGGTCACCGAGGAGGCTTCCGCGCCAGTCGAATCGAGCGCCGAAGCGGAGTCGTCCGAGAGCAAGGAGGATGTCGCGACGGAAGCGGCCGAGCCGGTGGTCGTCGATGTCGAGGTAACGGAGACGAAGGTCGAGATCGAAGCCGAGCAGGTCGCGTCCGAGGAGACTGAGACTGAGGCAAACGCGAGCGCGGACGTCGAGCTGTCGGACGACTCCAGGGAAGAGGAGCCGTCTCTCGAGGAAACCGGTCCTACTCGAGCTGCTTCTTCGGTCAACGGCCACGGAGACACACCGGGAGCGAACGGCAAAGCGCTCGAGCCGGGTATGGCGTCGACGGAGCGAGTCACGAGCGCCGTGGTCTCCGTCACCGAGTTTCGCCGCATCGAGAGGCAGACCTTCTTCCTGAAGACTACCGAGCCCAAGACCGACGCATCCGAGCCGAACTCGCAGATCGACGAGCCCACTGCCGATGCGCCGGAGCCACCGGCCGAGGCGGAAGCCGCCGGGCTTGCCAAGCTCGAGACAGCGGAGCCGAAGGCGACTGCCGCGTCGGAGGACGCGGCCGCGGAAGCGGAGCGGGAAGAACCGGCGCCGGTTCGTGCCGAGTCCGACGGTAGCCCGTCCCTTGGCGATGCGAGCCAAAGCCCGGTGAGCGACGTCTCGGAAGCCGAGGACGATCGAGCATCACGGGAAGCGGATGTGCTCGCGCAGGCGGAGTCCTCCGATCCTGTCGTCGAAGCCGCCGAGGCATCGGAATCCCTGGTGATCGAAAGCCTATCCGACGCCGAGTCGACCAAGACCAGCGAAGCCAAGGCCGGCGAAGCCTCCGATCAGGATTGGAACGACGACGACCCAGAGCCCGAAGAGGAAGACCCCCTCGCCGAGTTCGAGATCATCGAGCCCGGAGACCGCAAGAGCCGCTGAGCGTCGCGCGAAGCCAAGACGCGGAGCCCCGGGGCGATCGTCCCCGGGGCGAGGACCGTCCACGATGCGCGGAGGACCTGGCTCTCCGAACGCGCCCCCTGTCGCGCCCTCGGAGCTTGCAGGCGGTGAATCGAGGGCGCGTGCAATGGAGTGCCCAAGTCGAGCGAGCCAGTGACCGAGTCTGTCGGTGAGATCTTTGCGCAAGCGAGCTTGGGCCGGGGCAGCGCTCCCGATGCAGAACTCTTCGCTCTGAGCGGGCAGCCACTCGTCAAGAAATGGGCGGAGGCCTGTCCAGAGGCCCAAGCCTGTAAGGCTTGCATTCGTTCTCGAGCCGCCTCCCGGCAGCATCGTGCCACGGAGCTTCGGACCAGTGGTCCAGGTCCTCTCCGAGGCGCTCGGATGGAGGACACCGAGACCGGCTGAAGCCGGCGGTCCGAATGCCGGCGGTCCGAATGCGGTGTACCGAACGTCTGAGCCCCTGGATTCCAGGGGTCCTTCAGGTTTTGGTCAATTCTCAAGTCGGTGAGGGTGCTTCGTCGATGGAGGGTTCGGGAATGTCCCAGGATCTCATCGCTCACCTTCGAGGCGATCGCCGTGATTCAGGCGCTCATCGATTACAACCGCGACATGAACCGCGTCTTCGGGACGTGTGTGCGGATTCAGGGGACGGCCAGGCACTTGGGGGACTCCAACCTCGAGATCGAGCTGCTCGCCAGAAACGGCGTCGCTGAGGCCGCTCGGCTGCCGGAGGGGAAGGGGCGATCGCTGCTCGTGCTCGCCGAGGTCCTCTCCGAGCTTCCGGACCAAATTCGACCGGACGTCGACAACATCGAATCGTTGTGCGAGCGGCTGGCTCGTAATACCGCCGATTGCTCGAACGTCGTGCGGCTCTATTACCAGCTCGTCAGCAGCCTGCTGAAGACCGCCAGCCAGCTCGGAGAGCCCACCGACGGGGCCACTCGCCGCACCAAGGAGCATCTGCAATCCCAGTCCTATCTCAGCGGTGGGGATCTCGAGGGACTCGAGTCCTTCCTCAGCACCAAGGACACCATCGCGACGCGCAGTAGGAGCTCGAGCATGCTCAATGAGCGCTGCCGCGAGAACCTGGGACGAATCGGCGATCGTCTCAGCGAGTCCGAGCACATCCTCTGCGAGGTCTTCGACCGTATCCGGTCGATCCTGACATTCGGCCGCACGGCGCGATACCTCGCCCAGAACATCGCCATCGAGGCCGCGGCGATCGGTCCTGACGGCGCGAACTTCACCAACCTGTCCCGGACGATCCACGACGTCGTGGATCAGCTCGAGAAGAATCTCTCCGCTTTGCGGCAGTCCGCCGACAAGGGAGAAGGTCTCCTGGAATCCTTGAGAAGGCGAGTAGCGGCATGAAGAGCCTGATCCTCTACGAGAATGGAGCGCACCGCTGGATCGTCCTGGGAAGGGACGAGAAGAAGCGCAGCGACATCATCGATACGAACCAGTTCGCCGTGCTCACCGATGACGGCGTCTGCCTGCTCGATCCCGGCGGCATCGAGATCTTCCCGACCGTGCTCTCCGAGCTGACGCGATACGTCGATCCCGAGGAGGTCAAGGTCCTCTTCTCCAGCCATCAAGACCCCGACATCATCTCGTCGCTCTCGATGTGGCTGGACATCTGCCCCGACGCGCGGGTCTACACCTCATGGCTCTGGACCGGCTTCCTCTCCCACTTCTGCATGGGCGAGCCTGTCACGATGGAAGCCCTGCCCGACGAAGGCGGCCGGATCCCGGTCGGCAAGTCCGCCGTCCGCCTCGAGGCCGTGCCGGCACACTACTGCCACTCGTCGGGCAACTTCAGCGTCTGGGACCCCAAGGCGCGCATCCTCTTTTCCGGCGACATCGGCGCCGCGCTCCTCCCGGATCACGAGGCCAACCTCTTCGTCGAGAGCTTCACCGATCACATCTCCACGATGGAGGCCTTCCACCGGCGGTGGATGCCCAGCCGCGAAGCGCTTCACGATTGGATCCGCCGCGTGCGGGAGCTCGATCCTCAAATGATCTGCCCGCAGCACGGCTCGATCTTCCGCGGAGAGAACGTCGGCCTCTTCCTCGATTGGCTCGAGAGCCTCGAGGTCGGCTGTGCGATCGAGCAGACCGTGGCTTCCTGAATCGGCTCCTCTCCCCCCGGCGACGCTCCGTCGCCGGGTCCCGTCCCCCGACTCCCCTCTTGACTCCCGCCCACATCCCACAGAAAGTCGAGCCTCCGGCTCGAGCTCGGGCCAAGCTCCATAAACTCAATAATCGCAAGAACCTCCAGGACCTGCGCCGTTTGCCCGCCCTCCATTCGCGTGATAGACTGCACACGTTCTGAACGCTGCGATCCCTCAACATCAACCCGCTCCCGTTCCGCTTCGAGACCGGTGACACACCACTCGGCGCCGGGAGCCTCGGAGCTCGTCGGTTCCATGACCGGACCCAACCTCCGACAACCCTGGCTTTCACTCCTGATGGCGTGCCTGCTCCTCACCGGCTTCGGCTGCGAGTCCGAGCAGGAGCCAGAAGTGACCTTGGGCCGAGTCATTCGACTCGGGGACCGATTGTCCCAGGCAAGGTTGGCTGGTGCCGGCGCCAGCCGCGTTCGAGCCGAGTTCTTCCCTCATGAAGGCTCGAAGCGGGAGGCGATCGTACTGCCGGCCGGCTCGACGGTCATCTTCGATGAGATCTTCATCAATCCGAGCTGTCGCCTGGTCGCGGCGCTCGAGCCCGGTACCGTGGCCCCTGCCGAGGACGCCCGCTTCCGCATCTCGTTCCGGCAGCAAGGTGAGTGGCGCCTCCTCGCCGAGACGCCAGCCGACGTTCCAGCCGACATCGAGGCTCGAATCGCCCTTCCCGCCGGTGCGACGACGTCCTTGAAGCTGGAGCTTACGGGAAGTCACGGAGAGGTTCGCTGCTTCGAGCCGAAGCTGAGATCGAATGGGCGGCTGGTCCAGGGATTCGCGAGTGAGCTCCCGGCCGTCAGGCCGGTGCTCGATCTGGTCACTGGGCTCGACACACTACGATCCGAGGGTCGCGTCACGATCCGCTCTCAGTCCGAGGAGCGCCCGATCCGTTCCGAGCCCCCGCCGAACGCCGAGCCCGACGCCCGGCACGTCCTCCTGACGGCACCCGACCTGGACCGGCCGGCCGAGCTCGAGGCACGGCTGGAGATGCCGAGCAACTCACTTCTCGAGGTGACCGTTCACCAAGACTTCGGCAGCCCCGAAGAGCTCTTGGCTCTCACCGAAGAGCAGCGCCTCGCGCTCGAGGGCGGTGTCCGCTTCTCCGTCCACGCCGGGGACGAGCTCCTCTGGCAGCACGACCTGGTGCGCGGTCCGAGCCTCGACGCGATCCGCGCCCGGCGGTCGATCGACCTGTCGGCGCTGACCGGCGAGGTCACCTTGACGCTGCGCGCCGAGTACCTGCCGGGCACGCAGCAGCCGTCTCGCGAAGTCTCTTGGGAGCGTGTGCAGCTCGTCGCTCGCCAGCCGCAGCCGCGGCAGCTCACGCGCGCGGACGCGGCCAACGTCGTGCTCGTAATGGTGGATACGCTGCGGCCAGATCACCTGAAGAGCTACGGCTACGACCGCCAGACCAGCCCGAACCTCGATCGATTCACGGCCCAAGGCGTGCGGTACGAGCAGGCGATCTCGTCGTCGTCCTGGACCTTGCCGGCGATCGCGACGCTCTTCACCGGGCTGTCCTCACCCATCGCCCACGGCGTGTTCGATCACGAGCGAGCGACGCTCGCCTCGGAGCTGCCGACGCTGGCCGAGATCCTGACCGCACGCGATGTCCTCACCGGGGCCTTTGTCGCCAACCCGATCGTCAGCGTGAAGACGAACTACCATCAAGGCTTCGATCGCTTCGAGGAGCCGGGAGACAATGCGGTCGAGATCACTGACGGCTTCCTCTCCTGGCTGGAGGCCTATTCCGGGCACCGCTTCTTCGCGTACCTGCACTACTACGATCCGCACAATCCCTACGACGCGCCGGGCGACTACCAGGAAAAGTTCTGCGACGCAGAGTACGACGGCTTCCTGAAGCAGGTCGACGAGCCGGTCAACCTGTTCCGGGACCAGGCGTGGCGCGCCCTTCAGGCGGATCCTGAGGGATTCGGCCCGAAGATGCGGGACCTCTCGGCCAACTTCAAGGAGCGCGACCGTGAGTATCTGAAGGCGCGCTACGACGGCGAGATCGCGTATTGGGACGAGCATTTCCAAAGAGTGCTCGACGGATTGGAGCAGCACGGTATCGACGATCGGACCTGGGTCATCGTCGTCGGCGATCACGGCGACGAGTTCTTCGAGCACGACGGGCTGGGTCACGGGCACACGCTGCACTCCGAGCTGACGCACGTGCCGCTCATCATTCGCGGACCTGGCCTCGATCCTCAGGTGATCGCTTCGCCCGTCTCGATCAGCGGCGTCTTCTTCACGATCGCCTCGCTGTTCAACACGCCGCTCGAAGGGCCGATGGGTGAGGGGCCGTTGCCGGGTGTCGGCCTGCCGACCAGCCCATCCTCGAGGATCTTCACGGCCGTCGGGAAGGGACAGCTCGTCCTCGATCCGATGTTCGCGGTCCGGGACGAGCGCTGGAAGCTGATCACGCGTCCGGCCACCGGAACCTCGAAGCTGTACCGGTGGAAGGACGATCCTGACGAAGCGTCCGACATCTCCCGGCACGAGCTCGGACAGGTCAACCGCCTCGACAAGCTCATCCAGACTTGGCGGGCCCGCAGCGAGGAGATTCAGCCGACGGACCTCACCGCAACCGATCCAGCGATCCTGGCCGAGATGAAGAAGATGGGATACATCGGCGCCAGCAAGCCGAAGTAGGCACAGGGAGCGCGGGCATCCTGCCCGCATCGGGCCGCGCAGCGGCCGATGCGAACCAGAACCCGCGCGAGCGAAGTGGGAAGCGGCTTCCGAGTTGAAAGCCACTTCCTCGACGCCGCCGACGATCGAACCGGAAGGTGCCGAGCAAGGGGAGCTTTCGGAGTGCCGACTTCGGAGCGCCGGCTTCAGCCGGTCTCGGGGTGCTCCAGCCGAAGGTCTCGGAGAGGAC
>JAVJTD010000511.1:0-6459 GCA_040219065.1 Planctomycetota bacterium | reverse complement strand
ACCCCGGCACCCAGTCACCCCGGCACCCAGTCACCCAAGCACCCAAGCACCCAAGCACCCAAGCACCCAAGCACCCAGTCACCCCGGCACCCAAGCACCCAAGCACCCGACCACGCCTCCGATGGCGCCAGCAGCGGCGATTTGGTACAGGGGGAGACCCTGACTCCCTGAAGAAACGCCTCGCCTGCCCTGAGATCGACCGACTGACGCGGTCCGACCGACGGAGAATCCCTGATGACTCGAAGAGGCCTTCCCTCCGTGTCCCTGTCCCGCCGTGAGCTCTTGCGAGTCGGTGGTGCCGGCTTGATCGGGCTCAGCCTGCCGTCGCTGCTGAAGGCCGAGGCCCTGGCGAGCCGTGATGGCGGACCGGGTTGGAATCGTGCGAAGAGCATCATCCTCCTGTACCTGCAAGGGGGGCCGTCGCACATCGATCTGTGGGATCCCAAGGACGGCGTGCCCGACGACGTGCGGAGCCCGTTCCGGACGATGAAGAGCAAGGTGCCGGGCATGGAGGTCACCGAGCTCCTGCCACGCCTGGCCCAGATCACCGATCGCATCACGATGATTCGGTCGATGGCGTACACGCCGAACGGGCTCTTCAACCACACGGCCGCGATCTACCAGATGCTGACGGGCTACACGGCCGATCGCGTCAGCCCGTCCGGGCAGCTCGAGCCGCCTTCGCCCAAGGACTTCCCCAACTTCGGGGCGAACATCGTGCGCCTGCGGCCCCCGCAGGTTCCGATGCTGCCGTTCGTGATGATGCCGCGCCCATTGCAGGAGAGCAACGTCGTCGGCAAGGCCGGTACGGCCGGCTTCCTGGGGCGCGCCTTCGATCCTTACACGCTCTATCCGAATGGCGACGACCTCGACCAGCAGAAGATGGATCGCATCCGGATCCAGGACCTGAGGCTGCGGCCCGAGCTGTCGATCGACCGGCTCGAGCGACGTGGCCGGCTGCGCGATCGCGTGGGGCAGCACATCGCCGAGATCGATCGCGCCGTCGAGCGCTTCCAGCTCGATCACTACACCGAGCAGGCGATGGGGCTGGTGCTCTCGGGTCGCGCCCGCGATGCCTTCGATCTCTCCCAGGAGCCCGACGCCGTGCGGGAGAGCTACGGCAAGACGACCTTCGGCGACTGCTGCCTCCTCGCGCGGCGCTGCATCGAGGCCGGCGCGCGCGTCGTCCAGGTCAACTGGCCCAAGGTCGCCAACTCCGACCGGCACTCCTGGGACATGCACAAGGGTCTCAAGGATCGCCTGAGCAAAGAGGCGGCGCCGATGTTCGACGCCGCCTACTCGAGCCTGATCCAGGATCTCGATCAAAGGGGCATGCTCGAGGACACGCTCGTCGTCGCGGTCGGTGAGTTCGGGCGCAGCCCCAAGCGTGGCATCTCGACGTCTGGCAACGACAACTCCGACGACGGCCGCGACCACTGGCCATACTGCTTCACCGCCCTCGCCGCTGGCGCGGGCATTCGGCGCGGCTTCGTCTACGGCAAGTCCGACGAGACCGGCTCGGCGCCACTCGAAGATCCGGTCCACCCGACCGAGCTCCTGGCGACCATCTATCACGCCGCGGGCATCCCGGCCGACACGCTCGTGTACAACCATCTGAACCAGCCCCGCGAGATCACGCCCGGCTCCCCGGTGCTCGGTCTCTTCAGTTGAGGAAAGCTTCATGCTGTCCGTCCTGCTCGCGAGCCTGCTCGCTTCGGGGAGCCCACTCGACGACGTCAGCTACTTCAAGCAGGTGCGTCCCATCCTGCAGCAGCATTGCACCGGGTGCCATCAGCCGGCCAAGGCCGAAGGGCGCGTCGATCTGACATCGGTCGCCGCGATTCACGCCGGCGGGTTCCAGGGCGAGGCGATCGTCTTGCCCGGTGACTCCGAGGAGAGTCCTTTGGTCTGGGAGATCATTCCCGAGGACGGTGATCCGCCGTCCATGCCCAAGGATCGGCCGCCCTTGACCGGCGATCAGGTCGCGATCCTCCGCGCCTGGATCGATCAAGGCGCCCAGGACGATACGCCCGAGACGACACCGATCGACGCGGCGCATCCGCCCGTCTACCGAAGGCCTCCCGTCATCAGCGACCTCGACTTCTCGAAGGACGTCCTCGCGATCTCGGGATACCACGAGACGCTGCTCTACGATGCGTCGACCTTCGAGCTGAAGCAGCGCCTCGTCGGTCTCTCCGAGCGCATCGAGTCGCTCGCCTTCTCGCCCGATGGCGAGCGGCTCGCCGTCGCCGGCGGCTCGCCGGCCCAGTTCGGTGAGATCCAGATCTGGAACGTGGCCGATGGCGAGCTGCTGCACTCGGAGATCGTTACGGCGGATTGCCTCTTCGGCGTGAGCTGGTCGCCGGACGGTAAGCTCATCGCCTTCGGCGCCGCCGACAACGTCGTCCGCGCGATCGACTCGAAGAACGGACGGGAAGTGCTCTTCCAAGGCGCGCACAACGACTGGGCGCTCGACACGACGTTCTCGGTCGACGGATCGCACCTGGTCAGCGTCAGCCGCGACCGCTCGATGAAGCTGATCATCGTCGCGACGCAGCAGTTCGTCGACAACATCACGAGCATCACCCCGGGCGCACTCAAGGGCGGCCTCCTCGCCGTCGATCGCCATCCCACCGAGGACGAGCTCCTCACTGGAGGCGCGGACGGGGAGCCGAAGATCTACCGCATGTTCCGCGAGAAGAAGCGGGTCATCGGAGACGACTTCAATCGCTTGAAGACCTTCGAGAAGGTCGAGGGGCGGATCTTCGCGCTCGAGTACTCCCCAGGCGGCGACCGGATCGTGGTCGGCAGTAGCGCCGGCGAGACGGGGGAGGTGCGCGTGTACGACGTCGAGAGCACCGAGGTGGTGTGGAGCGCCGAGCTCGATTCGCCACTCTACACGGCGCGATTCGACGCCACCGGCGAGCGGGTCGCGGTGGCGGGCTTCGATGGACGGGTTCGGATTCGAAGTGCCCGAGACGGCGAGGCCATTCACGAATGGGTCGTTCTGCCCGGAGCCGACAGGGAAGGAAGCGAGCAATGACGAGACTGACGATCTGGGCCGGCCTGTGGATGATGCTCCTTTTGGCTCCCTTTAGCCTGGCCGAGGACGGCGCGCGGTGGGCTCGTCTCGAGACGTATCCCGATCGCGTCGTGCTCGAGGGACCGTTCCGCTCGGTGCAGCTCCTGGTGACCGGCGTCGATGGCGCTGGCGTGGGCCATGACCTGACGCGAGCGCTCGAGCTGGTCGCCGAGCCGCCGCTGGTCTCGGTCGACGACCTCGGGCTGGTGCGACCCGTCCAAAACGGCGAGGGGGTCCTGCGCGGCACGATCGACGGCCGGGCCGTCACGATTCCGTTCACGGTCTCGGGGCTCGAAGACATCCCCGCGCCCAGCTTCTTGCGCGACGTGATGCCGATCCTCGCCCGCCGCGGCTGCAACAGCGGTACTTGCCACGGCGCCGCCCAGGGCAAGAACGGCTTCAAGCTCTCCCTGCGCGGTTACGATCCTCTGTTCGACCACCGCTCCTTGACCGATGATCACGCCGGACGACGCTTCAATCGGGCCGCTCCCGATCGCAGCCTGTTCCTCCTGAAGCCGACCGCCGAGGTACCGCACGTCGGAGGCTACGTGCTCGAGCCGGATCATCCCGACTACGAGCTGCTCGAAGCGTGGGTCGCCGCGGGTGTCCCTTACGACGATGGCACCAGCCGCGTCGCCTCGATCCGCATCCTGCCCGAGGAGCCGGCGCTCGCTCAGCCGGACTTCGATCAGCAGTTCGCCGTGTGGGCTCAGTACGAGGACGGGACCGAGCGCGACGTGACGGCCGAGGCCTTCCTCGAGTCGAGCGACACCGAGGTCGTCAAGATCACCGGGCGAGCGATGGTGAAGGCCATTCGTCGCGGGCAGGCCGCGCTCCTGGCCCGCTACGAAGGCCGCTACGCCTCCCTACCAGTCGCAGTGATGGGCGACCGGACCGGCTTCGCCTGGGAGTCGCGACCGATCTACAACGACATCGATCTGTTCGTCGACAACAAGCTCCAGCGCGTGAAGACGCTGCCGAGCGAGCTCTGTTCCGATGCCGACTTCCTGCGCCGCGCCTCGCTCGATCTCACCGGGCTCGTGCCGACCGTCGGCGAGGTCGAGACCTTCCTCGCCGACCGCCGCGACTCCCGGATCAAGCGCCAAGAGCTCGTCGATCGGCTGATCGGCTCGCCGGCCTTCGTCGAGTTCTGGACGAACAAGTGGTCCGATCTCCTGCAGGTGAACCGGAAGTTCCTCGGGGAAGACGGCGCCGAGAGGCTCCGCGATTGGATCTATGAGCAGGTCGCCAGCAACCGACCTTACGACGAGCTCGCCTCGGACATCCTGACCGCGAGCGGCTCGACCTACGAGAACCCGCCCGCCGCCTACTACAAGGTGCTGCGCGAGCCGGATGTGGTGATGGAGAACACCACTCAGCTCTTCCTCGGAGTGCGCTTCAACTGCAACAAGTGCCACGATCATCCCTTCGAGCGCTGGACGCAGAACGATCACTGGCAGCTCGCCGCCTGGTTCGGCCGGGTCGGCAGAGAGAACGTCGAGGGCTCGAAGCAGATGCCGCTTCGGGGCGGCAATCAGCCCGAAGACCAGCCGCCGACGTTCGAAGAGCGCATCGTCGATCGGGACGAGGGCGAGGTGATTCACGCGGGTACCGGTCAGGTCGCGCCTCCCGAGTTCCCCTACACCTTCGCCGATGGCGTCGCCGAGTCGGGGACGCGCCGCGAGCGCCTCGCCGCATGGCTCACCCACGAAGAGAATCCCTACTTCGCGACCAGCTTCGCCAACCGGCTCTGGAGCTACTTCTTCGGCATCGGGTTGATCGAGCCGGTCGACGACATTCGCGCGGGTAACCCGCCGACGAATCCCGAGCTGCTCCGGTACCTCACGCGCCAGCTCGTCGAGAGCGGCTTCGATACGCGTCACGTCATGCGTCTGATCGTCTCGTCGCGCACCTATCAGCACGCCTTCGAGACGAACGCGTGGAACGAGGACGACAAGACGGACTTCTCGCACGCCTACCCGCGGCGCCTGCCGGCCGAGACGCTGTACGACGCGATCTTCCGCGCGACGGGCTCGACCAGCCACATCCTTGGACAGAGGAGTGGCGTCCGGGCTGTGGCGCTGCTCGACCCGGAGGCCGGAGGCGGGGGCTTCCTCGATCTGTTCGGGCGTCCGCCGCGGGAGAGCGCCTGCGAGTGCGAGCGCTCGAGCAGCGTGTCGCTCGGCCAAGCGTTGAACCTCGTCAATGGAGAGACGCTCGCCGCGGCGATCCAGGATCCCGAGAACGCGATCGCGGATCTCGTGCGGATCGAATCGGACAGCGGCCACATCGCCGAAGAGCTGTTCATTCGCTTCCTGGGCAGACGCCCCGATGCCGACGAGCGGCGAGAGTTCGAAGCAGCCCTCGACTGGCGACGTTCCGAGAACGTCGCGGCACTGCCGCCGGATCAGGCGAAGCGGTTGGCCGATCGGCAAGCCGCTTGGGAGTCCACCCAGCGGCCCGCCGAGTGGAGCCCGGTGACGGTGCGCTCGGCCCGCTCCGAGGCCGGCGCCACGCTCACCGTGCTGGACGATGGCTCAATCCTGGTGTCGGGCGAGAATCCCGAGCGCGACACCTATCACCTCGTCGTGCAGACCGACGAGACCCGCATCCGCGGCGTGCAGCTCGAGGTGCTCCCCGACGAAAGCCTGCCCGCCAAGGGACCGGGCCGCGCTGAGAACGGCAACTTCGTCGTCCATCAGATCCAGGTGGTGGCGCTGCCCGACGGCTTGCCGATTGGTAGCCAGGCCGCCGAGCTCCACGCCGCGACGGCCGACTTCTCCCAAGAAGGCTGGCCCGTCGCCGAGGCGATTCGAGCCAACGATCGCGGCTGGGCGGTGATGCCGCGCTTCGGTGAGGTGCACCGGGCGGCCTTCGAGACGAAGTCCGATCTCGGGTATCCGCCGGGGACGTTGCTCGCCGTGAAGATCATCCAGAACTACGGCGGCCGGCACACCATCGGCCGATTCCGACTTCAGGTGACCGGCTCCGAGCGCCCGATTCGGATCTCGAGCCTGCCCGAGGAGGTGCAAGCCGCGTTACGCGTCCCGAGCGAGAGTCGCACCGAGGCGCAAAGTGCACTGGTCTTCCGGCAGTTCATCGGCACTGATGGTGAGATGCGGGACGCCTTGCGGATGGCGACCGCTCAGGATCTGGCGTGGGCGCTGGCGACCAGCCCCGCCTTTCTCTTCAACCATTGATTTGAAGCTAGCTCAGCGGGAATCCCTGTATCCCCCGACTTCAGTCGGGTTGGTTCCCCGGCTTCAGCCGGGAGGTGGCCCAAAGCGGCCAGTTTCACCACTGTATGCTCCGCCGGTCCGCCGGCGGGGGCGGGGCTGATCTGAAACCAGAGCCTGTGCGACCGAAAACAGAGCCCG